>JADGGK010000097.1 GCA_019689975.1 Pseudolabrys sp. | reverse complement strand
TGATCCGCTCCAGGATGCAGGCCCGATGCGCATTGAGCACAGGCTCACGGTGCCCGCTCATCTTGCCGGGCGCCGCCGACCCGGTCGCGCGCTCGCGTTGCGACCCCTTCACCACCGAAGAGACCGCACCGCCAAATCGCAAGGCTACCGCCCGGCCGCTTCCGCCCTGCGATAGCGCCGCAACAACACGCTCGCGAGGATCGTTCGCAAGGGGTCGTGCGATCCGATGCTGGCCTCCTCCCCGGCCGGCATCTGGGGTCACAATCTACCTCCGGGGGACTCCCGTCCGAAACACTCAATCCATAAACCGCGTTAAGGATTGTATCTCTTCCCCGTCATATCGATCCTCCTTGATGTCACACTTCAAGCTGGACCGCTTCATTGGGAGCTGCTCAATGCGGCGTGGGAATAACTCAACGCCCCACCGGAATCGAGCCGAGCGGCGCGCGTGATATGCGCGGGCTCAATCTTTTTTGGCCCGACAATGTGGAAGACCGTTTCGCCCGCCGCGAGAAGATAATCCGAGATGATGCGCCGGTGGCATCGCCACCATAGGGCTTCGGCACACATAACGACGCAACGCTGGCTATGACCAAGTTCGCGGAGTCGGTCCAAACCAGTTCTAAAATCGTCGCTCATGGCGTAATCGGCATAATTATGAAAGCTCTGATTCTGCCAGAATGCGTTAACGTTCGGAGGAATGCTGCGACTTCTGCCGCGCAGGCCGCCGAGCGTCGCTATATGTTCGTATGCGATGTGAAATGATGCCAACGATTGCGGCAGCACGTCGTTGTTGTATTGAGGGTTCGTTCGAGAGCGGGGTACGGCTCGGACATCAACCACAAGACTAACGTCAACGCTCTGCAGCATGCGGATGAATTCAGTGATGGGGTATGTCGAATGGCCGATGGTATAGAAGGGATTTTTCATGTACGAAACATCGAGCCGGTGTCGGATCGGCACCTTGTTCCCGAGTGAAGTGTTCGGGCACCTGCCGGCCGGCCGTCAGCGCCGAAGGCGGCGCAATGCTCGACCTTTGTGCAGTGCGACGTGGTCGGTCTTGTCGCTCTTAATTTCGTATTGCGGATCGTCCTTGCTCGCGTGATGGACGTAACCCTTGTAGTTAAGATCTTCCGTGTGCATCCGTATGATACGACCGCTGACGCGACCGGCGCCCGCCAAGTCCGCCCCTGTTCGATGCGTGACTCGGAACCGACGCCAAAGTTTCTCGGCACGGGAAATCGCCTCATCAAAGGAAAGCGCGAAAGTTGATTTGCGGATCGAATGATCATTGGGACCGCCTCTCGCGGAAACCATCTTCGGTGGGCCGGTATCGTAGGTTGCCAGCGGCCGGTCGGCAGACCGTCACGCGAGGCTGTTCACGTTTCTATTTTCACCCAATCGACTGTGCCAACACCCTGGAGCAACAAAAATTGGCAATCGGCCGCGAAACGGTTGGCAATGCGATGAGGCCTGCCCGGCTCAATTCGATAAATGCGTCCGGCGCCTATGGCCTGGGTGTGCTCAGGTTCCCGTGTCGAGACAGTCAACTCGCCCTGGAGGACGAAATAGTGGTCGGCCGTCTTACGATGGCAGTGCCAAGGAATCATGTCGCCTGACGCAAGCGTGAACAGGCGTGGCCGAACACCGCTGCCGATCATCGCCGGCGCAATATTCTTGACGTGATAGGTCACCGCTTTGCCGTTGTTGGTTGACGCATTTTTCATAATGGGCGCCTTCGGATAGGCGAAGAACCGCCGACCGCCCACTTACGAGGCGGGTCGATTCCGACGCTTGTCTTCTTCCTCAGCCAGAGTCGTCAGCATCAAAATGGAGTGAGCGTAGGCGCCGCCGGCCCGCATTTCGGCCGCAACCCAGATCGCCTCCATCAATTCTTCCGGGGTGGCTCCGGCTCGCAGCGCGGCCTTCGTGTGTCCAGTGATACAATAGGGGCACTGGGTGACGTGGGCGACGGCGACCGCAATAATCTGTTTGGTTTTGGCCGGAAGAGCCCCATCGGCAAAGACGGCCTTCCCAAAAGCGTCAAATGCGGCCTGTTGGTCGGGCGCGAGATCGCGTCGCCGGCGGGCAATTTCGGGTGTCGAGAGCGGATATATGGAACTCATCGCGTTTTCTCCTGTTCATCGCCGTCCCCAGCCGATCGATTACCGCATAAAGCCGAGACCTTCCATTGTGCCAAGCGAGCGATATTAAAGAAATCCTATGCGCATAATATAGTCTTTGAGCAGCGCTTCCTCATATTCGACAGAGGCGAGAAGGGTTTCGAGCGCATCACGCGCCAAGAGCACGCCGAGCGGCCGCCGCGTGGAATCAACGATCGGAACGCTGTGCAACTGCTTGTCCTTCATGACCGCCCAGACCTCATGCAGGCGATCGTCGGGCCGACAGGAAATGACTTGCCTCGTCATGATAGCTGAGCAGCGTGTGGCGCAGGCATATCCGCTGCAACGACGAATCTGGCGAATGATGTCAGTTCTCGTGATCACGCCGACCATGCTGCCTGCGGGATCGCAGACGACGATCATCCGGCAGGTCGGTTCAAACAGTAATTCCGCCGCTTCGGTCAATGGAGCGTCTGCGCCAATAGTGACGAGGCGTTTACGTGATGTCGGCAAAACGCTCTCAATAAAGATGAACCCTATTCCCCTGGAAGCACGATGTTGCCTTTGATGTGACTTCTCTGGGATTTGCCGGAACCGCGACGAGAGTGAGCAGTGTCTGCTGGCGGACATCATGTCGGCGTTCGTGGCTGATCGCGGTCCTGCATTTGGCATTGGTGCACCTGCGATTTTGCGATCATCCGCCTGCGGCCTCGCGCATAGCCGATGGCAGCGACCGATCGCCGACATCGATGATGGACCGGCGGATAATCTCGCCCGTTTCGTCGACGATTAGCCGCGCGCGCCGTCCCTTGTAGAAAAAAGTCAGCCTGTGTTGTCCCTCGTGCTCTCCTTCGCCTCGCTCGCAGACGCTCGTGATTTCTCGGCGTCGCATGAGAATCTGCACGCAAGATGGCGGTACCTCCAGCATCTCGCCCAGGAGTGAGGCGTCGATTGCGAAGCCGTCCAGGTTTCTCTCCAATCGCATCGGATGACTCTTCAAAACAGATCGGCGACAATGCCGGCAAGGGAGAGGATTATCGTCGAGAGAGCGGTGAGCTCCGCGACGCGGCCAAAGCGTCGCCGCAACGATTGAGGAGGACTATTCGTCATTATGCTTGCCATCGCGTCCAAATTGACACCCCGCGTGCCCTGACGGCGTCCTACCAGTCCAATTTCGGCGACAGCCGGTGCAACAGAGCGTTGAAGCGGCCGGCGACCGCTGGATCCGTGTGCCTCAGCGCAATGCAAGCCTGTCCCGCCAAGCGGCAGGCCGCTTCGACGTCGCCGGCGCTCGCCAATGCGGTAAGGCTCCTCAGGAGGATCTCCGAAATTCGCTTCGTGGTAACGGAAACATCGGCTGCGTTCGCTGCGCTCGCGGCTCGGTCGCTCAGGGTCATCGGCTACCTCCGTCGGTTATGCCGAAATGTGCCTTCGCTTGGGGACTCATCATTTCCGGCGCCCAGCGAGGCTCATAGGTGAGCGTCACGTCGACGAATTCGACACCTGGCACGGCGCTCGCGGCCTCGCCGACGCCTCTCTTCAGGTAATTCGTCGCGGGGCATCCGGGCGTGGTCGTGGTCATTATGATGCGGACCGTGCCTCCGTTTTCGACGACGACGTCATAGACGAGACCGAGATCAACAACGTTGTAGCCAAGCTCCGGGTCGATCACCTGGCGCAACGCTTCTCTCACGCGATCGACCGCCTCCGCTTTTCCGTTTTCTTCTGCTCCTCGCGGGAGTGAGGGGGTCGGTGCGCAGACGACTGGTGCTCCGGACCGGAAATGCTCCATGATGGCGCCGAAGATCGCCGGCTTGAGATGCTGCCAGTCTCCACTCCCCTTGGTCACGATGACGAAATCTTTGCCAAGGAATACGCCCGCGACCTCCGGCATCGCAAAAAGCCGCTGGGCGAGCGGGGAGGCTGCGGCTTGCGTCTTGTCGCGTAGATCGAGCGTGCCGTCCCCAAGGACTTCACAGCCGGGAAGGAATTTCAGTCTTGCTGGATCCGCTGTCGCTTCTGTCATGATGAACATGGGCCACGTGCTCCGCAAAACCGTCGCCGTCGCTCACGAGTGCGTCCCGAAGACCATGCCGGCAATCACGCGACCGCCTTTTTGGCCGCGCCGATTCGCACCAAGATTTTATAAGTGCCCTCATCCTCAAATCCGCCGCGCCAGGCGTGGCCTCGCTTGGCGAGTTCGGGCAGCAAAAATACCGGTTCGCGGCACAACAGCGCGGAAAGGACCTCCCCCTCCTTCATGGCCTCGGTGGCGGCCAAAATCCGCACCATGGGCTCGGGCGGATCGAGCTCGCGATTGTCGAGGTGCCGCACAGGGTCTGGCCACTCTGAATTGTCTGCGCGTGGGGCGGTCGATGCCGACTCTGCAGTGGAAGCGGCTTCGGTCGGCCGGAACAGGACCTCCCAATCGCCGTTCTCGAGCTCGCGAGCCTCGTAGCTGAAACCCTTCGACCCGAGCACGCCGAAGAGCGGGACGGGCTTGAAAGTCGCGAACAACCTCAGCCCTTGTCCAGGTGCGAGCGCCGCCACGGTCTGCATGATCTCTTGGAACGGTTCTCCGCCGGCACGTAGAACGGGCCGAACATCCAAATCCACAAACGTTGTTGTCATCTGCTTTCTCCTTGTTCAGGATTACCGGGGCAGCGAAACCAGGAGACGCGGCCGATGCGTGCCCTGCGGAAGCGGAAGAACGTCTATGTCCACTAGGCGACGTGTTCGCACGAGCTGCGCAACGATTCCGGCCGTGGCGACGAGCATCGCCGCGGCTGTGAGCTGGAACACCGGCGCGTATCCGGTGACGAGCGCGATGGTGCCAAGCCAGATTGCTATGAAGTAGAGCAGGAACCACTTGCGGGCGCGCGTCTCGACCACCAGGTCCTGCACGCGCGGCGTCCGCGTCTTACCCAGGACCGGCCCGTAACATTCGATCCAGGTGAGAAAGGCGACGATCTTGTAAAGCTGAGAGAGGCCGAGCCCCGATAGCCAGCCAAAGGCGAGCAGGAACACGAGTGCATCGACGTGATCGGCGAGGTGCCCCAGCACCATAAAAATGACGATCAGCACCGCGGACGCCGCGAGTGATGCGAGCGCAAAAGTTGCCATCTGGCTGTTGAGCTCGATGCGGGGGCGCTTTCGGGCGCGGTAGAGGTAGAGAACGTCTCTTCCATAGAGAGCGAGAGCCGCCAAGCCGATTGCGGCGGCCGCTATCAGCACGAACGCGGAATCGCCGTGAAGCAAGATCGCCAACGTTCCGCCGGCGATGACGACGGCCAAAGCGCAGGTTCCCAGATAGAGGGACGCCCGCGTGCTAACACCCTCCAGCTCCGGCGCCAGCATGAACATGGCGAGGAGCCGGTAGCTCACCCCTATGGCGGTGAAAGTGAGCCACCCACCGAGCCCGGCGATGACGTGAAGGGGCAGACCTGTGCCCGTCAGAGCGACGAGCGGCGCGTAGTCCGTTGCTCCGCCGAGCACGAGCGCGAAAATAATGCCAAATGCCGCCGTGGCTGCGATGCTGACGAGCCCGACCGCAACGAAGCGCGCCGGCAGGGGCAAAGTGGGAGCGGCCGAGAAAGTGCGGGCGAGATTCCACAACACGAGCGCAAAGCCTAGCCCGAGCAGCGTGCCGGCAGCCGGAAAAAGCGGCAGCTCCGGGTCGATCCGGCCCGCAAGCTGCAAAAAGCCGAGGACTAGTGCGGCGAGGCCGGAAATGAGCAGAAGCAGGGTCGGCAACGGCAGCGTGTTGCTGTACAGCGGCCGGTTGAGGAGAACAGGCACGAACTGGAACAGCGCGCCGCACATCAGCAGGCTCAGCCACCCGATCGCCACGATGTGGACAAGGATGAGCGTTTCCGGCGCTTGCAGCGCGGCATTGGGAAATCCATAGCCGACCGTCATCATGACCTCGGCCGCGACAAGAGCCAGAAGTGCCGCGGCGAAATAGGACATCGTCCATCGCGAGAGTGAAACGCCGATCATGACGACCTCCGTGGTGACCCGGACCGGCGCATCGAAACGCCGGCGCGGGTCGTCGGACGTTCACGCGGTCTGCGCGAGCTTGCCGATCTCGACTCGCCACACCTCCGGACCGCGCTCGCGGTACGTCCACGAGAATTGCTTCGGGTACTCGGCCTCGAGTTGGTAATAGAGCGGCTTCGGGTCGTGGTCGTTGACCAGAATGAACGAGGCGCCGGGCGCAAGCTCATTGACGAGTTGGAAGATTTTTGCGTGCCGTTGCGCAGGCACGAGGCTCCTCACATCAACGACATTGGCGGTGGATGCGGCGGTAGCGTCCGTCATTTACCGACTCCTTGGTCGCGCGGTTGCTCGCTGCGGTCCGGCGATGGCGACCCTCTTCGGCCGGCCGCTCGAAGCGAAATCGGAAATGCGAGGCTGTGTCCTGCGGTAAGTCCCGGTGACCACGGCCGGAATGTCGGCGCGGCTGATGCCGATGTCGCGCAACTCCGGATCGCTCATGCCGGCAAGCTCGTCATAAGCTCGGCGCAACCGGCGCGCCTCGGCGATGCCTTGCACGAAAGCATTGAAAGCGCGCTTGATCGCGTTCCAGGGCGGACCGAACATCACCGCGCTCGGCCATAGGTGATGTGTCCTTGGTCGGCGCGGCAAGTCGCTATATCGGCATTCGGCGACAAGTCTGTTAGCCATCTGCGCTGCCCCGTCTTCCGACTGGTCATTGACTTCAAAGATACATTGTGAATATATCTTTAGACCACGGTCGTCAATCCCCTATGAGGTGGTCATGCTGCCGGAACCGATGTCGAAAACGCCTATCAGCCGACGAGTTGCCGCATGGCTGAATGCGAAGCCGCGCCGCGGGGCTGCAGCGGTGGTGCCATTCGCCGTGACCGGCAGAAAGCTCGCACCGGTACATGCCGATTTTCGCTCGCCCAAGTCGGGCGACGGCGTTGTCGCCGGGCTTCTCGCCAAGCGCGAAGATAGTCTTCGCTTCTTTGGCAACGGAAAGTCATCACCCAGCGTGTTTCGCGACTCGGCCGGAGTGGTCGTCGAATTGGATCTCGAAGATCTCGTGCACACCACGGTTGCCGTGTTCCGGGCTCACCCGCATCTCAATAATGTTCTGACCCACATCTGCGGGGCGCGGTGGGAGCGGATCGGGATCGCCTTAAGCGTCATTTGCAATCCGCTCTCTACCCCGAACGACCTTTCGCCGCTCGCGCGGAATATCGTCGAACTGATGTGTGCAGAGCGCGGCATCACGGGCCGCATTCTTAAGCCGTTTTTTGATGCCTTGCTCGACAAGGTGCTGCCGGCCCAAACGGCGGCATATCTTCGCGCGCACATCTGGCAACTGTTCATGCAAATGGAAGCGAGGGGTACCGACTGTTCGCCGTTGATTGCGGAATCGGGAGGCGACCGGCCGGCAGCGGGGGGTGGGTAATGAACGTGACAGATGTCATGAAAACCGGGCAGGTAACCGACACGCGCGACATCAGCCCGCCTATCCGTCATACGGGGATCATTCAGCCGTTCGAGCGCCTCGAATGTGTAGGCGCTTTGCGGCCCGTTGCCCACCGTGACCCAAGGCCCTTGCGTCTTGAGCTCGAAGCGAGTTACGGCGATCGTTGGCGGTGGACTTATCGCGAACAAGGGCCTGATCTTTGGCGCGTCGGGCGGCAACACGGTCGGCAGCACGTTTCGGTCTAATCCAGGAGCCGGACATGAGTTCTATTGCCAACAAAAATCGTCCCCTCGCGGCCGCCGATGCGAGTGAGCGCGAATACCTCGATTTGCTGGTCAGATCTGACTACGAACGGTGTCACCCGAACGATACTTGGGAGGATCTCAAGCGCCGGTCCCGCTTTTCGAAGGAAGACAAAGGGCTCCTCCGGGACTGGATAGCGCTTGCGGCGCAGCGAGCGACCGCAAAGGGCAGCAACAAACCGGACATCGGTTTCAACAGGGCAGCGTAATGCTGTCACAGCATCGGAGCATCCCGTGCGACTAACGACGTTTTCTGATTTCGCCCTTCGGGTACTGATGTATGCCGCCGCCGCGGGCGATCGTCTTATTACCATCGAAGAAACGGCGAAAATTTACAACGTGTCGCGCGCTCATCTGATGAAGGTCGTCAACATCCTGACACGAACAGGCTATCTGAAAGGAGTCCGCGGACGCGCCGGCGGATTCACCCTGGCGAAACCACCCGAGGCCATCAACCTCGGAGCCGTCGTACGTGCGACCGAGCCGGATTTTGCCCTCGTTGAGTGTTTCGCCTTCGGAAGCCGATGCATTATCACGAGACGCTGCCGGTTGCCCGAGGTCTTGAACGAGGCCCTGAATGCTTTCATAGGGACGCTCGATCGTTATACCCTTGCTGACATTATGCTCACGAAACGAGACTTCGCTGCGCCGCGAGGCTCGATCAAGCAAATACGGGGCCCCTATCTCAGCGCGGGAGCAATCGGATGAATGCGCGCTATGTTTCCAGTTTGACTTGGAGACGTTCGAGCAGGCGCGGGATGGAATAGACGCGCCGGCAATAACCGCATCCCGCTGGTTGGATGGGAGTTCGAATGGAGCATTTTACGCTCGTCACTCTGCATCTTTTCGCAGCCATCATGTTTGTTGGCACGGTTTTCTTCGAGGTGTTGATCCTCGAAGGTATCCGAAAGCCAGTCGGACGCGAGATGATGCGCACGGTCGAACTTGCCATCGCGCGCCGTGCCCGGCGGTTGATGCCGTTCGTTATATTGGTGCTCTATGGCGCCGGCATCGGCATGGCCTGGCAATACCGGGGCGCTCTCGCGCATCCCCTTGCCAGCAGCTTCGCACTGTTGCTCTTAATCAAGATCGTTCTCGCGCTCAGCGTTCTGGCGCATTTCATCACCGCAATGACGCTGGGCCGTGCCGGCAAACTCAAGTCACGGCATTTCCGGATCATCCATATCAGCGTGTTCTGCCACGTTGTCCTCATCGTTTTCTTGGCGAAGGCCATGTTTTATCTCAGCTGGTAACGGCCGATCGCCCGCACGGCGTTGTGCAGCAACTCCCACACCAAGGCCATACAGGCAAGCCACCACGCAGCGAGCGCGACGACGAAGACCGCCGGCGGCAACGGGGCGAGAAACGGAAGTTCGAGCGCTGCCGCCATTTGTTTCGTCGCCACGGTGTACATGCCCAACGGGAAGACGGCGCCCCAATAGAGCGGGTCGTAGCGCAGCGGAAATCGCCTGATCAGGTGCCGCCACACGCCGAGCAATAGCAGCATCGGAATCCACCACGTCCCGGTCGCCCAATAAAAGACGGTGAAACCCTTGAGGAAGGGCAGCAGCGAGGCGAGGAAAGGTGCGTCGGGTGTATTCTGCACCAGCCGCGCGCCGGCCAAAGTCGAGATGGCCATTGCTCCCATGTTGATCCAATAGGGAGGCGTCAGATCGCTTGGCGAGAATGTAAAGAAGGTGTAGCGGTAGAAGATAAGAGAGATAATCCAGATATAGAGCATTCCGCCCCACAGCCACATCGATAGCGCGAAGAAATTAAGCTCCAGCCGAAGCGGCTGCGGCCATTCGGCGGCGATTAACGCCGCCAAAACGGCGACTGATTGCGTTGCCACAACCGCGATGAGCCAGCCGCCAGTGAGACCTTTTTCAAGCGGCGGCTTGTGACGTTTGACTGTGAGGACGGTAAAGATCGTGTAGGTCAGACCGATCCACAAAGCAGTGCCGAGCGCGAGAAACGCAGTCGCGGCCGCGATAGCATGCGCGATACGCAGAAATTGGATGCCGAGGATGCAAGAGCCGGCGACTGCCGTAAAGAAACCGGGGCCGAGCCGATGCTCGGTCATGTCGCCCAGGAACAGCCGCGGATAGCGGATTGCCCGAAGCGCAGTCAAGCAGGTCAACACGGCGTATGCAGCGAGATTGAAGACGAACAACGCCGTCGCCAACAGATAAAGACCAAAATCCCATGCGGCGATGGAAACGATGCCGGTTGCCATCACCAACGCGAAATAGGCAGGCGACAAGTATTTCACCGTGGGTTCCTCGATCGACGGTCTCTTTGATCTGCGAACTG
>JADGGK010000096.1 GCA_019689975.1 Pseudolabrys sp. | reverse complement strand
TTAAGGATGCGCGTATGGAGAAGTTCGTCCGCCTGACGGCGCGGGTCTGCCCGTTGATGCTGCCCAACATCAACACCGACCAGCTGTTGCCGGCTCGCTTCCTGAAATGGCCGCGCTCGCGCGGGCTCGGCTCCGCTCTGTTGCGCGACCTGCGCTTTGACGCAACCGGTGCGCCGCGCAAGGATTTTCCGCTCAATGACCCCCGCTGGGACGGCGCGAAGATCCTGATTGCCGGCCGCAATTTCGGCGGCGGTTCGTCGCGCGAGGCGGCGGTCTACGCAATTTATGACTATGGCTTTCGCTGTGTCGTGGCCCCCTCGTTCGGGGACATCTTTACCCAGAACGCCGTCAAGAACGGGCTGCTTCCTGCGGTGGTGGCGGAAAGCGATGCCTCCGAGCTAGGCGCCATGGTGCATCGCAATCCCGAACAGACGATCACGATCGATCTCGAGCGGCAAACGATCGTCTGTGGGAGCCGGACCTGCACATTTGCAATCGATCCCGTCAGTCGCAGTCAGCTTCTTAACGGCTGGGACGACATAGATCTGACCGAAAGCTACCGCGCCGCGATCGCGCGCTTTCGAGCTGAGGACCGTGCGCGCCGTCCTTGGGCCGTTCCCGCTCGGCATTGACGGCACTGCCGATTCCACGAGCGGAGTCGCCGCCACCGGAAACAGGCGGACCGTTCAACCCGGCCACACCTCTATTGGTCGGTCGAGTACCGATCGCAAACCCGACTGCTCCCATCCCGGGGCCGACGCTTGACCACCGGTTGTCGGCGTCACGTCCGCACGCCCCAATCCATTGCCTCGGAAATCGCGGTCAAAAGCTTACGCGAGGCGCCGCGCACGCGGCACAATCGGTGGTTCCGCACCCTTGGGGCAACCCCGGTCGACCCCGAGCAGGAACGGCTCTCCGTCCGAGTTGGCCACGTCGCCAGCTGGCAAACAAACGAGCATTTCGTGCTCTTCAAAAGAGGACGGACCAATTCGTGGGAAAGGTCACATGGACATATCTCGCCTGTCGTTGCCACGCGGCGGATGCGCCAAGTGCGTAAACGCGAACCAAGGCCGGCTTCTCCCTCGGCGTTACATCGGCGGCCGCACCGTCAGTCAGCATTGGCGCTCGTCCGAGCACCATGATTCCCAAGCGCGAGAACCCCCTGCCCAGGTGACACGGCGATCGGGAATGCTGATGTCACCAAACCGAAGCGTTGCGGCTTGTCGGTGCAATACAAGACCGCGGCGCGGGCCGGGTGGAGCGAGCGGTTACCGACCGAAGTTGTCGTCGGTCTGCGGCGTCGCCTCTCGAGAGCGCTATCAATCGGCCGGCCAAATGCAACCTGCCATGCGCGGCGCCATGCGAAAGTTTGCACTGACGAATCGTCAAATGACGTATTGTCCTCCGTTCGCCGTCAGCGTCGAGCCGGTGATAAATCCCGCATCGTCCGACGCAAGGAAGACGACGCAGCGCGCGATCTCCTCCGGCTCACCGAGGCGGCCGACAGGGATCTGCGGTAGGATGTTCTTTTCCAGCAGGTCTTTCGGCACGGCCTGTACCATCTCGGTATTGATGTAGCCCGGGCAAATCGCATTCACGGTGATGCCGGATCGGGCGCTTTCCTGTGCCAGGGCCTTGGTGAAACCCAGTTCGCCCGCTTTGGCGGCCGAATAATTGGTCTGGCCGATCTGGCCTTTCTGCCCGTTGATCGACGAGATATTGATTATACGGCCGAATTTCCTGGCGCGCATGCCTTCGATCACGTTGCGACACATGTTGAAGAGAGAGTTCAGATTGGTATTGATCACCGCGGTCCACTGTTCCGGCGTCATCCGGTGGAGCATGGCGTCGCGGGTTATGCCGGCATTGTTGACAAGCACCTCGACCGAACCCAGATCGGCCTCGACCTGCCTAATGCCTGCCGCGCAAGCGTCGAACGAAGCGACGTCCCATTTGTAGACGTTTATGCCCGTCTCGCTGCGGAATTTTTGCGCCGCCGCGTCGTTGCCACCATAGTTGGCCGCAACAATGTAACCGGCCTGCTTGAGTGCCTTCGCGATCGCCGCCCCTATTCCCCGGGTACCACCGCTCACCAATGCAACGCGCCCCATGGCCGTATCCCCTCTCGGCAGGTGATCTTGGTAAAACATCATGGCCGGGACAAGCCCGGCCATGAGGCAAACGACCGGCGTAGCGGGGGCCTGCTACCGTTCGACGCACATCGCGATACCCATGCCGCCCCCGATGCACAGCGTGGCAAGACCCTTGCGGGCGTTCCGTCTTTGCATTTCATAAAGCAAGGTAACCAGGATGCGCGCGCCGGAGGCGCCGATCGGGTGGCCGAGGGCAATGGCCCCACCGTTGACATTGACCTTCGATGGGTCCCAGCCGAGATCCTTGTTGACTGCGCAGGCCTGCGCGGCAAAGGCCTCGTTCGCCTCGATCAGGTCGAGATCCTCATGCTTCCAACCCGCTTTCCTCAGCGCGGCGCGCGAGGCGGGGATCGGACCCGTGCCCATGATCGCAGGGTCGACACCGGCCTGCGCCCAGGACACGATGCGAGCGAGCGGCGTCTTTCCGAGCTTGGCAGCTTCCGACGCCCGCATCAACACGACCGCCGCGGCACCGTCATTGATGCCCGAGGCGTTGCCGGCGGTGACGGTCCCCTCCTTGTCGAAGGCTGGCTTGAGCTTCGCCAGCGCTTCCAGCGTGGTCCCGTGCTTGGGATGCTCATCTTTATCGACGACGACGTCGCCTTTCCGGTTTCTCACCGTCACCGGCACAATCTCGTCCTTGAACCGACCCGCCTTCTGAGCGGCCTCCGCCTTCTGCTGCGAGGCCACCGCGAATTCGTCCTGATGCTGCCGCGTTATCTGCCACTGCTTGGCAACATTTTCGGCCGTATTGCCCATATGATAGCCGTTAAAGGCATCCCACAGGCCGTCCTTGATCATCGTGTCGATGAGGTCGAGCGCGCCCATTTTCACCCCGCCGCGCAGATGCGCGCAGTGCGGCGCCATGCTCATGGACTCCTGCCCTCCGGCAACGACGATCTCGGAGTCGCCGTTGAGGATCGCCTGGTAGCCAAGCGCGACCGCCCGCAGGCCGGAACCGCAGAGTTGGTTCACGCCCCAGGCCGGGCATTCGACGGGAATTCCCGCGGCGATCGACGCCTGACGCGCGGGATTCTGGCCCTGGCCGGCGGTCAGGATCTGCCCCATGATCACTTCGCTCACGCGCCCGCCATCGATGCCGGCACGCTCCAGTGCCGCCACGATCGCGGCTTTTCCGAGCTCATGCGCCGGAAGATTGGCGAAGGCGCCATTGAAGGCACCGACGGGCGTGCGGGCGGCGCTAACGATTACGATGTCGTCTTTCATTCGAAGCTCCTTATCCGCGGGCGGCCGCGGGGGTTTAGCTTGTATTTCGGCAGCGCCGCATGTTCGGCACCGGGCCGAGCCCTGTCAACGACGCGAGGTGCGCCGCTGTGCCCCGACAATTGGCGCTTCCGCCGTGGTTCCGCAAGCCTCGGGCCGAGCAACGACCAGCCTTCCGCCACGCCACAAAACGACTGGCAGCGGCCGGCGGAAGCGGGCTATGCTTGACGCCTGGGGCAAGGGGATGCGTGCGACCATGGCAGAAGAGAAAAGAGAGCCCATCACGATCAAGAAATACGCCAACCGGCGTCTCTACAACACGGGTACGAGCACCTATGTGACGCTCGAAGATCTCGCCGCCATGGTCAAGAACGGCGAAGATTTCGTGGTTTACGATGCCAAAACCGGAGAAGACATCACCCGTTCCGTACTGGCGCAAATCATCTTCGAGCAGGAAAACAAGGAAGGCCAGTCGCTGCTGCCAATCACTTTTTTGCGGCAATTGATCCGTTTCTACGGAGACAGTATGCAAATGCTCGTCCCCCGCTTTCTGGAACAATCGATCGACACTTTCACGCGCGAACAAGGAAAGTTCCGCGAACAGGTGGCGCAGGCATTTGGTGGGGTCGGATTCGGGTCGCTCGAGGAACAAGTCCGACGCAATATGGAAATGTTCGAGAAGACGCTTGCCATGTTCACGCCGTTCGCCCGCAGTCAGAGCAAGGCGGAGTCGCCGGAGAAGCCGCAGCCATCGAGCGAGATGGACGAACTTCGTCGCCAGGTCGCGGAGTTGCAAAAGCGGCTCGACAAGCTCGGCGGGAAGGACTGAGCAGGCTTCTCGACGCAAAGGGCTGTTCGCCCGCAAAAGACTGTTCCGGTGCCATATGGTGTTTGCGGTGTCTGCGGTTGGCGACGGCAGGTCGACCGCCGTCGACGGCAACCGCATTAGCCGGCGGCGACGCGGTCGACGCCGGCCAGCCGAGGAGGCTCGGCCGAGGCAAGGCCGACGAGCGCGCCCTGCAGATAATCGCAGCCCCAGTCGACAAGCATGCGTGCCGTCGCCTCGTTTTGTACCCATTCCGCAACCGTCTCGAGTCTGAGACGGCGGGCAAGGTCGATCATCGCCTGCACGAAGGCGCGGTCGTCTTCCGAATAGACGATGTTTCTGACGAAGGCCCCGTCGATCTTGATGATGTCCACCCCGAGCTTGCGCAGATTGCGAAATGACGTCTGGCCGGCGCCGAAATCGTCGATTGCGAGGCGGCAGCCAAGATCTCTCACGCGCGCGACAAAACCGCGCGCGTCGTCAATATCCTGAATGGCGGAGGTCTCCGTGATCTCGACGATCAGTCGCCGCGCCGCGTCGGCGTTGGCGCGCAGCATGGCGCCGAGGCCGAGCCACCACTGCGGATCGACCGCGGAGGCTGGGGAGACGTTGACGCTTGCATGCAGCTCCGGACGAGCATTGAGTTCGGCGACCGTCAGTTCGAGAACGCGATGATCCAGCATGCGCACCAGCCCCACGCGTTCCGCTACCGGGATGATCTCGTGAGCCGAAGCGATGCGTCCGTCCGGACGGATGATCCGCGTCAGGCATTCGTGAAAGGCGATACGGCGGGTGCGCGCTTCCGCTACCGGCTCAAAGGCCAGCGTGATACGCCGTTCATTCAGCGCGGCCACGATCTCGTCGGTCGCGCGCACACTTTCGCGACGTAACGCCTCGCGTTCGACATTCGGCTCATACGCGAAGAAAGAACCGTGGCGCCGTCGCCGGGCGGAATGCAACGCCTCTTGCGCACGCGTGAGGGTTTCCTGCACCGTTCGAGCATGGCGCGGCAGGCTGACGCCGCCAATACTGACAGTCGCGGCGACGGGACCCGCCGAAGTGGCAATGGGCTCGTCACGCACACCGGCAATCAGTCGTTCGGCCGCAACCGAAAGCTCCTCACCGGTGCAACGGGTCAGTATCACGCCGAACTTGTTCCCCGATACGCGGCCGAAATAGTCCTTGCCGCGCAGACGACCGCGAATGCGGCGCGCGATTTTGGCAATCATTTCTTCCGTAACGTCGAAGCCGTAAATCTCGTTCAAGTCGCCAAGGTGATCGATCGCTACGAGCAGAAAGCCACAGGAGCCGCGAAAGCGCAGGGTCTCGTCGAGCGTTGCCGCGATCGCGTCCGAAAGCGCGACGCGATTGAGTGCCCCGGTGTGAGGATCGTGCTTGGCAAGCTGGGCCAGTCTCAATTCTTGTTCGCGGCGTGCGTTGATAGCGCGCACCACGCCGTGCGCCCGCAACGGCCTGCCGTCAGGTCCCGCAAACCAGCGGCCGGTATCCTCGAGCCAAAGCAGGTCGGCGGCGCTGCGCTTGAACGCGTATTGCACCTGATAAGGAACGCCCGCCGCGGTCGGAGGCATCACCGGTTTGGTCATCACCGCGTCGGCACGGCTTTGCCCTGCCCCGGCCTCGACATGCGCGGCAAAACCGCGACCGGTCTTGATTCCGGCCACATCGCGGATGCCCAACACGGCAGCGGCATTGTCGCTCCAGCAGAGTTCGTCGCGGTCGATGCGCCATTCATAAGCGGCTTCGCCGATCGACCGGAGGATTTCCGCCGCGTCGGGGATTACGGACGACGCCTCGTTTGCGGTCAAACTTGCTCCTTTATGGAAATCCGGGCGATTTCTCGGCCAGGTGACGCCCGGGCAAGAAAACGGGGACACCTTAGGCATCAAGTCTAAACAATTGGAAAAATCGTTGTGCTTTTGCCCGTTGGCACAGGGTTTGCGCCGGCAAGAAGGGAAGCACCCCTCATGTCTCGATTCGGAACAAACCCATGGGCCCGATCGACACCGGACACACCTGCATCGATGATGGTGCCGAAGGAGGACGGAGCGCGGCACAGCGGACGCTCGTTCCTCTGGCGCCCACGGCAAGCCGTGGAAACAGGAAAGCCCAGCTCGCCGCCGCGCCGTTTCTGGCTCACCTCATCGCCACGAAAGAGGGGCACCCCCAGGCGCGGCGCCGCAGGCGTGTTGCCGCCGGCGAAGCGACCGCCGCCTACCGCGCGACGGCACGGCTCGTGCCCCGCTAGTAGCCCAGCGCGCAACCATCCTTGCGCGCGTCCGATCCTCCGATCAGCACGCCACGTTCCCAATCGAGCTCGACGGCCTGCGCCCCGCCCCACGGCGTTGGGGCGACCGCGACGTCGTGACCGCGTGCCGCGAGTCCTTCGATCGTCTTAGGTGGTATTCCACGTTCCACGACGGTTTTATCACCTTCAAAAAAGAATCGCGGACTGTCGATCGCCTGCTGCACATCCATCCGGTAATCGATCATGTTCGTGGCAAAATGTACATGACCCATGGGCTGGTAATGCGCTCCCATGACACCGAAGCTCAGGTGGCAGCGATCGCCGCGCATGGCCAAGGCGGGAATGATGGTGTGCATCGGCCGCTTGCCCGGGCCGTATTCGTTGACATGATCCGGTTCGAGCGTGAAACAGGCGCCGCGGTTGTTGAACAGGATGCCGGTCTTTTCGGTACACAGGCCCAGCCCGAAATTGGAATAGAGCGAATTGATGAAGGATACGGCCATGCGATCGCGGTCGACCACCGTGAGATAGACCGTGTCGCCACCCGGCGTCGGTCTGGTGGGCAGCTTGGCGCGCTTATTCGGGTCGATCAGCAGCGCAAGTTTCGTGGCAAAGCCTTTGTCGAGCAGATCGCGGGGCGCGACCCGCATGAACGCGGGATCCCCGATATGCGTGTCGCGGATGGCATAGCCGAGCCGCGCGACCTCAAGCACAAGATGCAGACGCTCGGGTCCGACCGGATCGAGGGCGGAGAGGTTGAAATGTTCCAATACATTAAGCATGGCGAGAGCCGTCAATCCCTGGGCGTTGGGCGGGATTTCGAGAAAATCGATGCCGCGATAGTTGGTGGAAATCGGCTCGACCACTTCACCGCGGTGCGCGGCGAAGTCTTCCGCGGTCAGGAATGAACCGCGTGCCGCAAGTGTCGCCACCATGTCCTCGGCAATCTCTCCCTCGTAAAAAGCGCGCGATCCGCGGCGCGCGATCGCCCTGAGCACCTGCGCCAATTGCGGGAACCGAATGACGTCACCTTCGCGCGGCGAAGTGCCGCCGAAGAGATAGTGCCGCGCGGTTCCGGGATCAGCTTTCAGCTTGCCCAGATAACGCGACCAATCCCAGGCAACCCGCGCGGCGACGGGGAAGCCGTCCTCGGCGTGGCGGATCGCGGGCGCGAGCACGCGGTCAAGACCAAAACGGCCATGCGCTTCGAGAATCCGCTGCCATGCCTCCACCGCGCCCGGAACGGTGACGGCATGAATGGAACTGCCAATCTCCGTGAGCCCCCGAGCCCGCAGGGCTTCCGCCGAGCCCGCGGCAGCGGCGCGGCCGCAACCGTTGTAGCCCCAGACCGGCCGCCCTGGCCGCGAGACGAGCGCAAAGCAATCGCCGCCGATCCCGGTCATATGCGGCTCGACCACGCACAGCACCGCGGCCGCAGCGACCGCGGCGTCCGCCGCGGTCCCGCCCTCACGCAGCGTATCGATCGCGGCCAGCGTTGCCAGCGGATGCGATGTAGCCGCCATCGCCTGGCAGGCGAGCACCGGCGAACGACCAGGAAATTGGAAATCGCGCTTCATGGGGCGTCTTAGACTTTTGCACGCGGTCAAGACGCGACCCGGGGCCGCGTTTGACGAGCGGTTCGCGCAAGACCGAATGGCCCGAGATCGAGGTGCCGTCCGACCTTTTTGGCAGAGCCGCGGCGGCCCAGCGCAGGAGGGCTGCCGGGAGGCGGAGGAAACCGCGATGCAAGGCACGGAAAAAAGCGATGACGGTCGCGGGACCGCAGGAACAAACCTGCCCCCTTTTACCCGACCGCGGACATCAGGTTTCGGTCTTCGGCTTCAATACTTGGCGGCCCTTGTACATGCCCGTCTTGAGGTCGATGTGGTGCGGTCGACGCAGTTCGCCGGAATCCTTGTCCTCGACATAAGCCGGCCGCTTGAGCGCATCGGCGGAACGGCGCATGCCGCGACGCGACGGGGAGACCTTCTTCTTCGGCACAGCCATGGGCAAAAACTCCTGAGAGTTGAGGGTCTTGAACAAATCTGGGCACGACGCGGGGCTTATAGAGGATGGATCCGGCAAAGGCTAGTACTTGAATACTTGAGTACTCGGGTACTCGGGTCCTTGGGTCCTCGATTCATGAATTCGGCACGCGGCGCGACCGTGGCCCTATTCCCGATCTTCTAGCGCACGGCATGGACGCAGCTTGCCGCCTCGGGCGCGCGCGCGGCGCGTCCGGCATAGAGACCGGCAAGCCGCCGCAGACCGGGGCTCGGATGGCGCGCATTGCGATGCACGGGATTGGGCAACACGGCGGCAAGAAGAGCGGCCTGATAAGGGGACAGCTCACGCGCAGACTTGCCGAAAGCGTAACGCGCACCGGCCTCAACCCCGAATTCGCCATGGGGGCCCCATTCCGCGATATTGAGATAGATCTCCAGAATGCGGCGCTTGCTCAGGACAAGATCGATCCAGAGCGCCAATGGCAGTTCCAGCGCCTTGCGCAAATAGCTTCGGCCTTGCCAGAGGAACAGGTTCTTGGCCACCTGTTGGGTGATGGTCGAGCCCCCGCGCAACTCGCCGAGGTCATCCGCTTCGGTGATCACGTCGCGAATTCCCGCAAAATCGACGCCATGGTGACGGCAGAAGCGGCCGTCCTCGGCAATGATGACCGAAAGAATCAACCGCGGCGCGATGCGCGAGAGCGGGGTATAAAAACGCTCCACCGGCTCGCCCGTCAGGCGACGCCAGAGCATCACGGTCGATACCGGTTCGCCGAAGGCGTAGAACGGCGTCACCAAATAAGGCAGCATGAGCAACCCCAGCAGGACGAGCAGTATCGCACGCGCTCCCCATCCTCTGCGGCCTTTGGGTCCTGTCGAGCGGCGCATGGCCCGCAGCTTATCGCATTGGACGGACGATTGCGGCGAGGCACGTGCTGGGGCTAGATGCGGTCATGGGTGCACATATGCCGGATTTCGATGCCCGGTTATCGGCCACGGCGGCGGAGATCGACGCTCTGCTGAGCCAACTGCTCGACGACAAGCCGTTGCCGGGGGAGATTGCGAGGCCCAGCCGCTTGGTGCGCGCCATGCGCCACGCCGTGCTCGGCGGCGGCAAACGTCTACGGCCGTTCCTGCTCGTCGAAAGCGCGGCATTGTTCGGTGCAAATCGCGGGAGCGCGCTGCTGGCCGGAAGCGCGCTCGAATGCGTGCATTGCTACTCATTGGTCCACGATGACCTGCCGGCCATGGACAATGATGATTTGCGCCGGGGCCGGCCGACCGTGCACAAGGCCTTTGACGATGCGACGGCGATTCTCACTGGCGACGCCTTGCTGACGCTCGCCTTCGACGTGATGGCACGGCCCGAGGTGCACGCGGATGCCCGGGTGCGTGCCGCGCTTGTGGTCGAACTCGCGCGCGCAGCTGGCCTCGGCGGCATGGCCGGAGGACAGATGCTGGATCTCGCTGCGGAGGGTCGCTTCGGTCAATTCACGCATGGCGAAAAAGAGGTGGCGACGCTGCAGGCGATGAAGACCGGGGCGTTGATCCGCTTCGCCTGCCGGGCCGGTGCCATTCTCGGACAGGCCGACGTCGCCGAGCTCGCGGTGCTCGACCGTTTCGGTGCCGCAGTGGGCCAAGCGTTCCAGATCGCCGACGATCTGCTCGACGTCGAGGGTGACGCGGCACGGCTCGGCAAGGCCGCCGGCAAGGACGCCGCTGCCGGCAAGGCAACGCTGGTGTCGGTGCTCGGCATTGCCGGAGCTCGGGCGCGGCTCGCGGCGCTGGTGACGGAGGCGGAGGCCGCGCTCGCCCCCTTCGGCGCACGCGCTGAGATCCTGCGCGCGGCCGCGCGTTTCACCGCCGCACGGCAAAGCTGAGGCCGCGCCCATGCCTGATCCCGCCGCCCCCCCGTCCCCTAC
>JADGGK010000200.1 GCA_019689975.1 Pseudolabrys sp. | reverse complement strand
GCCACAAGTCGCCACCGCTGCGCCGCATGATCGGGGCCCGCGGCGCCAGGCTCTGGGATCTGCCGCCCTCTTCGCCCGACCTCAACCCGATCGAGCAGGCCTTCGCCGGGATCAAGCACCGGATGCGAACCGCGCGGAAGCAACCCGTCCGGGAACGTGGCAACACATCGTCGGCTTCCTCGCCACCATCGAATCCGGCGAACGCAACGACGACTTCGCCAATGCCGGATACGCTTCCGTCAGAACGGGAAACGGTCAAAAGGGCGCTTGATCGTCATCCTGCTGACCGGCGGCGAAGCGCTCGATTGCCCGGTCGCGGAGCGCTTGATCCGCAGAGTGAAGTCGCCAGAACGCCTGCTTGGCGACAAAGCGCATGACAGCGCCGAGCAACGCGCCGAACTGAACGAGCGCGGGACCAAGCCGGTCATTCCCAACTGCTACAACAGGAAGCAGCCGTTCAGCTTCCATAAACGTCTCTACAAGCTGCGCTGGCGCATCGAGAGTGCCTTCGACAGATTGAACGACTTCAGGCGCATCGCCACCCGATATCGCAAGCGCGCGCGAAACTATCTCGCCTTCGTATGCCTTGCAACCGCCCTCGTCTGGCGGCTTTAATGAGTCGCGACCCTAATTCGGCATTCGCCGAGACAGATCATTCCGGAGACAAAGTGCAGAATGGTGCCTCCCCTTAAAAGCACGGAAGCCGCATACACGCCGACCGCCAAGATCCTGCATTGGCTCATCGCTGCACTGATGACCGTGCAATTCGCCGTTGCCTGGACGATGCCGCATATCGGCCGCAACACCAAGCCGGAAACGCTGATCAATCTGCATTTCTCGCTCGGTACATTGATCCTGTTCCTCGTCGTGCTGCGGCTTGTCTGGCGCCTCTCCCATCGTGAACCGCCGCCAATCGACGGTCTGCCGCCTTGGCAGGCCGCAAGCGCGCGCGCGATGCATTGGCTCCTCTATGCGCTGCTGCTTGTGATACCGATTCTCGGCTGGGCGAACGCATCCTGGCGCGGGTTCCCGATCAGCTTCTTCGGCCTGTTCGAATTGCCGGTCTTGCTTGCGACGCGCGCGCCAGGCTGGAACTGGACCGGCGACGTGCATGCCTTCATTTCCAACTACGCCCTGCTGGGGCTCGTCGGTCTGCACGTGCTCGCGGCACTTTATCATACGCTGGTACGGCGCGACGGCGTGCTCGAGCGGATGCTGCCCGAGGGCTGGCGCCTCACCGCGCGTTGGAGCATTTCAGATAAAGGCTGAATCGAAGAGGATTCCCGGATCGGCTGCTGTCTGGTTCAAGAT
>JADGGK010000028.1 GCA_019689975.1 Pseudolabrys sp. | reverse complement strand
CATCCCTGCGGCGGCGGGGGCGGCCGCAGGGATGTTTGCTGCGGCCAAACCGGGCCTGAACGACAGGCCGGGCGGGGACTGCCCGGAATTGACCTGTCTTGTCGATATCGTCACCGCCGAGCGCCTTGCCGCGGCGCGCGATCGCGCCGGCCAACTCGGCATCGGCGCCGACCAGGTGCTGATCGCGCAGGGGGCGGTGACCGTGGAAGCCTATTTGCGTGCATTCGCAAGATATTTCGGGGTCGGCTTCGAACCGCTCGACGGGGTCCCGCGCAGCCTCTGTCCGCTCGACGACTGCCGTCTGCTCGCGGCCACGACACACGGCATGCTCACGCTCTACGACGAAGAAACCCTGACGCTGGTGATCGCGCCGCGCGGACTGGCGGCGCGGCGCATCGCCACCGCGCTGCGCGCCAGCCCGGCGCTCGCCCGCACGATCCGCTTGACCACAGGCGAGCGCCTCAACCGGTTCGTGCTGCGCCATGCGGCGGCGGCCCTCGTCGATCACGCGGTTCATGCCTTGGGGCGCCGTTGCTCGTCCATGGTCGCGGCGCCGCGCCGGCGACGACGGGGCGCGAAATGGCTCGTGCTGGCGGCGGGGTTACTTGCGCTGGTGCAACTTGCGCCCGCCGCGGTCGAGCAGATTGCGCCCGGCCTTGCGCTTGCCGTTGCGGCAATGCTCGACGGGCTGTTTGCAGCTTGGCTCGGCCTGCGCATCCTGGCCGCGGCGGGTCGACCGCGGCCCGCGTGCAAGTCCGCGCCTTGCGAAGCGCGCGAGCTGCCGACCTACAGCATCGTCTGCGCGCTTTACCAAGAGGCCTCCTCCGTGCGCAATTTGCTCGCCGCCATCGCGCGGCTCGATTATCCGCGGGAGAAGCTGCAGGTCATTTTCGCCCTCGAGCCCGACGACCGCGAGACTCCCGCGGCGATCGAGGCCCATAAGGGAAGCCTGCCGGTGACGTGCATTTGCGCGCCGGCGGAGGGTCCGCGCACCAAGCCCAAGGCGCTCAATGCCGCCTTGCCGTTCGTGCACGGGCGCTTCCTGGTGATCTACGACGCGGAGGATCGGCCGGAGCCCGACCAGTTGCGCCGCGCGCTGCAGGCCTTCGCGAGCGGCGGCGAGCGACTCGCATGCGTGCAGGCGCGCCTTGCGATCGACAACACCCGCGACGGATGGCTCGCACGCATGTTCACCGCCGAATATGCCGGGCATTTCGACGTCTTCCTGCCCGGCCTTGCCCGCATGGGTCTGCCTTTGCCGCTGGGCGGCTCGTCCAATCATTTTCGGACCGCGATCCTGCGCTCGGTGGGCGGCTGGGATGCCTACAACGTCACGGAAGATGCCGACCTCGGCATCCGGCTCGCGCGTTTCGGCTATCGCACCACCACCATCGCGTCGACGACGCTGGAGGAGGCGCCGGCGCGTCTTCCCGCCTGGCTCCGCCAACGCACGCGCTGGTTCAAGGGCTGGATGATGACCTGGATCGTGCACATGCGCGACCCGCGCCGGCTTCTGCGCGAGCTCGGCCTTGCCGGTTTCGCGGCATTTCAGCTCGCGGTCGGCGGCAACGCATTCGCCGCGCTTGTGCACCCCCTGTTCGTGATGGCGCTGATCGCCCAGTATTGCGCCCCTCCGGCGGGCCCCACCCACGGCCCGTCCCCGCTACTGCTGGCCCTATGCGGAGGCACTGCGCTCGCCGGCTACCTCGTCTCCGGACTGCTCGGGCTGATGGGGCTTGCGCGGCGCGGATGGCTGGACAGCGCCTGGGTGCTGCTGTTGATGCCCTTGCATTGGCTTCTGCTGTCCCTTGCGGCCTGGCGTGCGTTCTTTCAGTTGCTCCGCACGCCGTACGCCTGGGAAAAAACCGAGCACGGCTTGGCGAAGACGTCGCGCCTCGCGGAGGATGCGATCCGGTCGCTGACCGCGCTCGAGCGGCATCTCACGCATTTCATGCGCACCGCGCGTCAGCCCGGCGGCGCGGGTCCGTCGGGCGGATCCTTCCTCGCAAAGCGTTCCGCCAATGCCAACACTTCGGCGCGATGCCGCGCATCCTCAATGTTGAAATAGGCCTGGAGCAATCGCACGCCTTCGGAGAGATCGACCGAGCCGTGCGGGGAGGCGTGAGATTTCGGCGTGCGGCCGCCGGAGGATATCCGCCACATCATGCGTCGCATTGCGCAATGTTTCGCATCGTCGCTTCGAACCACTGTCGATTCCCATGATACACGCAATGGTTGAAGAAGGTTTGCCGCGGTCATCGACCCGACAGCGGTCGTCATCAATCACCTATAAATATTTTTTCAGCTCGGCGGCCGCCTGTTCCGGCGAGCGTTTGAGATTGAACGGCGCGACGAAGCGACCGTCCTTGTCCATCAGGTAGACGATGGCACTGTGATCCATGCTGTAATCGCCGTTACCCGTGGGCACCTTCTTCGCATAGACGCGGAACTCCTTTTCGACGGCGGCCAATGCGTCGCGTGAACCCGTCGCGCCGCGCAAATGCGGATCGAAGTTTGACAGATAGTCCTTGAGCACCGGCGGCGTGTCGCGATCGGGGTCGACGGTGATGAACAGCGCGGCGGCGCGGTCGGCATCGCCGCCCATGGCGCGCAAGACCTCGGATATTTCGAACAGGGTGGTCGGACAAATGTCGGGACAATGAGTGTAGCCGAAGAAGACCAGGAACGGTTTACCCTTGAAATCGGCGTCGGTGATCGGCCGGTTGTCCTGGTCGACAAGTCGAAAAGGCCCGCCGATCGCCGATGCCGTCGACACGCCGGCGCCGAACCGACCCCCGGCATAGAGGAAAATGCCCAGGAACAGCACCAGGCCGCCGAGAAAAGCGGCGACGACCAAGAGGATGTGCGAAGCTGTGCGGGTCATTGGCGCGGCGGCCGATCAAAAACAGCTCGCCCAGCCGCTGCGCACCATCTCGAAGAACACCGTGGTACCGTAATAGGCCCAAAGCCCGGCGGCGACGGAGACCAGCAGCGCAACGGCAAGCGACAGCGCCACAAGGATACGCGAGCGCGGCGAGTTCATTGTCGCGACCAATGGCAACGGCGGCATCGGCAGACTCCCTCGAGCGGCCTTTTCTCGCCTTAATGCACATAAGACCCGCGGTCGCTACTCGCAATATCGCCGGCAGGACTTGGCATCCTCCGACCGCGACCCGGCGATCGCCGGCCTCGCATTTGCGCCGCCCCTGCCGCCGCCGTCCGCCCGCGCCATCACATTGATACCATTGCCATATTTTCCGACCCCGCGGGCCGGCGCCGCGTCGCGCCCGGGGACCATGCGTTGACTTGCCCCGACAAAGCCGCGATGTATGGCCACACATTCAGCCAAGCATATGGGTGATCGGATGCGCACGGCTCTGGCTCTCGCATTTTTGCTCTCGGTCGCGATGCTCTGCGACCCTGCCCGCGCCGAGGACGCAAGCGCCCCGGCTGGCTCGGCACCGGCGGCGGCGCCCGCGCCCGCGCCCCCGGTGCTGCTGAAAACACAATGCGACAACCCGACTGCGCTCGGCGTCGCGCGCGTGGTGCAGATCGACACGACGGGAGCGCCCGGCTTCGGCTTCCAGAACTTCAAGGCCTACGACTTCCTGCGCGACCACGAGGTGGTGCTGACCTTCGATGACGGGCCATGGCCGGGCAATACCGAGCGGGTGCTCAAGGCTCTGGCCGATCAATGCACCAAGGCGATGTTCTTTCCCATCGGCAAGCATGCGGGCTGGCATCCCGAGATCCTGAAAAAGGTCATAGCGGCCGGTCACACCGTCGGTTCGCACACTTGGTCGCACAAGGACCTGACGAAGCTCTCCTTTGAAGACGCCAAGGCCGAGGTCGAGAAGGGCATCGCCGCGGTGAGCATCGCCGCCGGTGACAAGCCGATCGCGCCGTTCTTCCGTTTCCCCGCGTTGCGGAATCCGCCGGAGGTCGTGCAATACCTTGCTGGCCGCAACATCGGCATTTTCTCGACCGACTGGGACAGCTTCGACTTCAAGATGCGGCGGCCGGAGCAGGTCGTCCGTTCGGTGATGGACCGCCTCACCAAGCATGGCAAAGGCATCATCCTGATGCACGATTTTCAGCACGCGACCTCGGAGGCCGTGCCCGAAATCCTCGCTAGGCTGAAGGCGGGCGGCTTCAAGATCGTGCAGGTCGTCG
The DNA here is from genome assembly GCA_019689975.1 of Pseudolabrys sp. Taxonomy (GTDB): domain Bacteria; phylum Pseudomonadota; class Alphaproteobacteria; order Rhizobiales; family Xanthobacteraceae; genus Pseudolabrys. Next base: position 32,444 of record JADGGK010000028.1, on the reverse strand, counting down.
GCAAGACGCCGGTCGAGCCGTTGAAGGAATATGTCGAGGCGGTGGCCAAGGAGATCGGCGGCGGCCTCGAATCTGCGCGACCGATGTCAAGCGTGGTCAAGACCATCAGCGGCGACTGACACCTGGTGCCCGGTCCTGCAGGGAGGACGACGCCGACCCCGCCCATTCCGTTGCGCCGCAGGTCGCGGCGCTTCGCATCGCGTCCCTCGCCGGCGCGGGGGAATGGATGGAGGTCCTGCCGCCCCACGGACAGGCAGCGCGCAACGCGCTATGCTATGCTACGCTATGCTGCATGCGTGCGGCGGCCTGCCCGCCGTTCATGCGGCATGAGTCCGCGGCGGCCGCTGCGCGTCCTGGGAGGGCAAAATGGAGGTTCTGCTCATCGCCTTCGGCGCGCTGATCGCGATCTGGCTGATGGTGCTGTGGGGTTCGCGCCTGCTCGGGCCGCGATGAAGCGTCGAGCGCGCCGAACTCATGGCGCGCGGCGCGTGAAGGCCGTGATTATGGATGACGCCGTGCCGGCGTAGTCGACGGCAATGCGGGTGGCTACCACGAACAATGTTGCCGCCAAAACCAGCCGCAACGCCCGCTCGGGAATGCGGATGGCGAAATAGCTGCCGAAAAAAATGCCCGGCAGCGAACCGGCGAGCAGCGACATGATGATCGACCAGTCGACCGAGCCCATCATCCAGTGTCCGACTCCCGCAACCAGCGTGAGCGGTACGGCATGGGCAATGTCGGAGCCCACGATCTTGGCCATCGGCAGCTGTGGGTAGAGCATTACCAGCGCGATCACGCCAACGGCGCCGGCACCAACCGAGGAGAGCGACACCAGCACGCCCAGCGCGACGCCGACCATCACGGTCGCGATTCGCGTGCGTTCCGGCGCGATTTCAATCGCGCGCGCACGATAGGCATTGACGAGCGATTGGCCGAACACGAGCACGAATGCAGTAACGAACAGGGCAATGCACAGCACGAACGTAATAAGGCTGCGTGCGGCCGCGTCGTCGAGACGAAGATAGGACAATAGCGCAAGCGTCATCACCGTGGCCGGGATACTTCCGCCGGCGAGGCGTCCTACGACACGCCAATCGATGCTACGGGCAAATCCGTGCACGAGGCTGCCGCCCGTCTTCGTCACCGCAGCATAGAGCAGATCAGTGCCCACCGCGGTCGCCGGGTGCACGCCGAACAGGAGAATGAGCACCGGCGTCATCAAGGAACCGCCGCCAACGCCGGTCATGCCGACCAACATGCCGACGACAAAACCGGAAAACGCATAAAGCGGATCGATCACGGTCTGCAAATGCCCAGTTTACGGCTCGCCGGAGGGGCCGAACCGCACGCGCCACCCTGCGACACAGAACGTTTTGGGTAGCACGCCGGTGCCACAAACTCACCGGAATTTTCATAACATTCGGGGGATGAAAGGGGCTAAAAAATCCCTATTTCCTCCGCCACGTTGAAATGTTCCCGTCAAAGCGGCCAATTCCCCAGGAACCGAACGCCACGTGCCCGAAATCGTCACGCTCACGATCAACCCGGCCATCGACATCTTCGTCAATGTCGAGCACGTCGAGGCGACCCGCAAATTGCGCTGCTCGCCGCCCAAGCGCGACCCCGGAGGCGGCGGCATCAATGTCGCACGCGTCGCTCATCGGCTCGGCCGCGACGTCGCGGCGATCTACCCCATCGGCGGGGCCATCGGCAAACTGCTGCAACGACTGGTCGAGCGTGAAGGCATCAACAGCATCGTGATTCCGTCGCATGTCGAAACGCGGGAGAACTTCACCGCGTACGAATACACCACGGGTTGCCAATACCGCTTCGTGCTTCCCGGTTCGGCTCTGCATCGCGCGGAGTGGGAGGCATGCCTGGAAAAACTTGTCAATCTTGCTGCCAAACCGAGATTCCTGGTCGCGAGCGGCAGCATCCCGCCCGGCGTGCCGGATGATTTCTATGCCATGGTCGCGCGAGTGGCGAAGCAATTCGGCGCTCACATGGTGCTCGACACGACCGGTGCCGCGCTCGCCGCGGCGTTGAAGGAAGGTGTCACGCTGATAAAGCCGAACCAGAACGAGCTCGCCGAATTTCTCGGGACGCCGCTCGCGCATGACGCCGATCGCATCGCAGCTTGCCGGAAACTGATCGCGGCGGGTTACACGCGGGCGGTGGCGCTCACTCTCGGCGAGGAAGGTGCGCTGCTGGTAACCGCCGACCATGCGCTGCGCGCGGCCCCTTTGCAGATCGAGGTCGCAAGCGCGGTGGGTGCCGGCGACAGTTTCCTCGGCGGCATGATCGCGGCCTTGGCCGGCGGCGAACCATGGCCGGAAGCCTTCCGCATGGGAGTGGCGGCCGGTTCCGCCGCGGTGATGCAGCCGGGAACCGAGCTCTGCCGTGCAGACGATGTGCGGCGCCTCCTGCGCGAGGTGAGAATCAGCGAGATCGCGCCGGTGCCGCCATAGCGGCGCGGACGCCCGCGTCCTGATCGCGGCAGAAGCGCGCGCTATAGCGCTCCGCGAGACGCCGCATCTCCTCGGCATAGCGGCTCTTGCCGACGCCGGTCCATTCGCGCGCAAGGTCGGTATAGGTGACCGGACGATGCAACCGCCGCATGACCGCCTGCACATCGTCCTGCACCAGACGGGTGCGCCGCGCGACAGGCGCAGGGATGCGCACGGTCGCGTACATCAGCACGTGCTGGAGGTGGGCGAGCACACCGGTCGCCGCGTCGCCGAAATGCTCGCCCGGCTTGCCGGCAACGGCCGCGCCGACGCCGGCGAAGTTGTTGTCCTGTGCCGACATCGAGGCGGGCGTCCCGTCCGGTCGCCGGAAGGTCAGATAATTCGTCTCGATCAGCATCTGGAAAAATGCATAGTCCCAACGCACGCCGACGCATTTTTCGGGCGGACGCGCGACGCAGCTTCCGATCTCGCGATAAAGCAGCGCGATGTTGCGCAGCCGCGGGTCGATCGTGCGATGGAGCGGCGCATTGCGTTCCTCGACGAAACGCATCAAGGCTGCGGGTGTGACGCACGACGGGACAGCATTGCCTTCCGTGGCGATGATGGGCGGCAGCGGGGATGCCTGGACAATGCCGGTCAAAGCCAGTACTGCCGCCGGCCCGGCAACGCGACGCAACGCCATGAACCCGTTCCCCAAATTCCAGGAGCGGACGGATAGCGGAGACTGGTTAATTTTTACCTTGACCGGGGAAGACCCTTGCCGCCGGGTCGCGCCGCGGCGACAGCCAAAGCCAAGGGGGGCTGCAGGCCCGGGATTGACCCCCGTCGCCGGAGAGCAAGACGCGGCTTAGGCCACTGGAGCGGGCGAAGGGAATCGAACCCTCGTATGCAGCTTGGGAAGCTGCCGTTCTACCATTGAACTACGCCCGCCCGGAACCACAATACCCAATCGCGCAAGCGTGCGGCAAGCGCCGCCTTCACGCCTTGAAATGTTTCGAGAGCTTGAGGCTTTGCGCCTGGTAGTTCGAGCCGATCGCCTGCCCATAAAGCTTTTCCGGCCGTGCCAGCATCTTCTCGTAGATCAGCCGCCCCACGATCTGCCCGTGCTCGAGGATGAAGGGTACCTCGCGTGAGCGCACCTCGAGCACGGCGCGCGCGCCTTTGCCGCCCGCGCCGGCATAGCCGAAACCGGGATCGAAGAACCCCGCATAGTGCACGCGGAATTCGCCCACCAGCGGATCGAACGGCACCATCTCCGCCGCGTAATCCGGCGGCACCTGCACCGCCTCCTTGGAGGCGAGAATGTAAAACTCATTGGGATCGAGGATCAGGCTCCGGTCCGGGCGCGCAATCATCGGCTCCCAGAAATCGTGCACGGAATAACCGGCGCGGCGCTCCACGTCGATGAGCCCGGTGTGACGCTTGGCGCGATAGCCGACGATGCCGGTACTCTTGCCGTCGAGGCCGGCGAGATCACCGGAAAGATCGACGCTGACCGCCACGCCGTCACCGACGTCGGCGGCGTCGCTGTCGACGAGGCGCTCGCGCCTGTGCAGCGCGCGCAAGGCCTCGGCGTCGAGCACCGCATGACCGCGGCGGAAGCGGATCTGCGATAGGCGCGAACCTTCGCGCACGAGCACCGGGAAGGTACGCGGGCTGATCTCCGCATAGAGGGGGCCATGGTAGCCGGGTTCGATCCGGTCGAAGCCGCGCGTTTCGTCGGCGATGACGCGGGTGAAGATGTCGAGCCGGCCGGTTGAACTCTTCGGGTTGGCGGCGGCGGCGATGTCATCCGGCAGGGCGAGGCTCTCCAGCAGCGGCACAATGTAGACGCAGCCGGTTTCGAGCACGGCGCCGTCGGCAAGCGGGAACTCGTGCAGCTTCAATTCGTCGATGCGGCGGGCAACGGTCGTGGAGCCGGGCAGAAAACTGGCGCGCACGCGATAGGCGACGGCGCCCAGCCGCAGATCGAGGCTGGCCGGCTGGATCTGTCCCGGCACGAAGTCGGTTTCTGTCAATATGCAGCCTTGTGCGGCCAGCGCGCCGATCATCCGGTCCGGCAGGATGCCTTTGTCGTCGACGGCGAAAGTGAGCACCGCGCCTGCCCTCGTGCCTGCGAGCGTGCGGCGATCTAACCGCAGCGCCGGCTTGACGGAAAGCGGGAAGCCCCGTTACAAACAGCTTATCCCGTGGTCATTTGGGCCGGCCGGCTTGCAGCCACGTTAAACAAGTCGCTAAAAGGCCGGGGACACGCGAACCCGGCCGAGATTCCCCGGCCGGTTTTTTGTTGGCTTGCGCGTGATCCCGCGACGGGATTCCGACCAGGATCATGTGCAACGCCCCGAAAGGAGGTCTGCATGCCTGCGCCAAGCGTCGAAACCTACCGTCCGGAAACTCGTCTGGTGCACGCAGGCGCGCTTCGCTCCGCATTCGGGGAAATCTCCGAAGCCCTGTTTCTTACGCAGGCCTATCTCTACGAGAGCGCCGAGGAATGCGAAGCCCGTTTTTCTGGCAAGATCCCTGGCTACGTTTATTCGCGCTACTCCAATCCCACCATGTCGATGTTCGAACAGCGGATGGCGGCGCTCGAGGGAGCCGAAGCCGCGCGTGCGACGGCGACCGGGATGGCGGCCGTGACCACCGCCTTGATGGGACTGGTCCGCAGCGGAGACCATGTGGTCGCGGCCAAGGCGCTTTTCGGCTCATGCCGCTGGGTGATCGAGGAATGGCTGGGCCGGTTCGGGGTCACGTCGACATTGGTGGACGGGGTCGATCTCGAACAATGGCGCAGGGCAGTGACCCGGAATACCAAGGTATTCTTTCTCGAGTCGCCCACCAACCCGACTCTCGAGGTTTATGATATCGGCGCAATTGCGGAGATCGCGCACGCGGCGGGTGCAAAGCTCGTGGTCGACAACGTGTTCGCGACTCCGCTCTATCAGCGGCCGCTCGCGCTCGGCGCCGACTGCGTGGTCTATTCGGCTACCAAGCATATAGACGGCCAAGGCCGCGTGCTCGGCGGCATCATCCTCGGATCGGAAAAATTCATCATGGATCACGTTCACCAGGTGATCCGACAGACGGGCCCGTCGCTGTCGCCGTTCAACGCGTGGGTGTTGCTCAAGGGCCTGGAGACGCTTTCCGTTCGCGTCGAGCGCGCGACCAGGACTGCCGCCGCCGTCGCCGATGCGCTCGCGGGGCACCCCAAGATCACGCGCCTCATCTATCCGGGCCGCAAGGATCATCCGCAGGCGGCAACGATCGCCAAACAGATGACGGGCGGATCGACGCTGTGTTCCTTCGAAGTCAAGGGAGGCAAGGAGGGTGCCTTCCGTTTTCTCAACGCGCTCAAGCTCGTCGGGATTACCAACAATCTCGGCGACGCCAAGAGCCTGGTCACGCATCCGACGACGACCACGCACCAACGCCTCACGCCGGCACAGCGCGCCGAGCTCGGCATTGGTGACGGATTGGTCCGCTTTTCGGCCGGCCTCGAGCACCCGGACGATCTGATCGGTGATCTGCTCGGCGCGCTCGAGGCGGTGTAACGCTAGGGAAGGTCGAAATATCCGGGCACAACCTTCGCCGACTGCATGAGCCGTTGTGCCGCCTCGGCGATGGCAAGACCGAGCCCCTTGGCCATGCAGGCGTAGCTCCAGTCGTTCATGTGCAGACCGTCGGGCGAAACGAAGGTGCCGAACTCCAAATTGTCGACGCGCGCCCAGTGCCGCATCAATTCAAATCGATGGAACAGGTCGACGGCGTCCTGCTTGGCAGCAAGGGAAATGAGTTCGACCATGCGCTCGGCGTCCGGCTTGGCGATGACTTTGGGAGCATATTGCGGATCGATCAGCACGAGATCGGCGCCGACGGACCGGATCTTCTCCACCCCCGCGTGGATGGCCGCGCCGTGGTCGCCGAGCGGATGATTCCGTACCACGGAGTTGGTGCCGAGCTGCCATAACACGAGATCGGGTCTGGCCGCGATCACCGCCGTGTCGAAGCGCCTAAGCATGTCGACGACCTCTTCGCCGCCGACGCCGCGGTTGATCATGATGACGTCTTGCCCTGGGAACGCGCGTTCGAGTTCGACCTTCAACCGGCTTGGATAGCTCGCCGTCGGCGAGCTCGCCCCGGCTCCCGCCGTCGAGGAGGAGCCGATCGCGACGATCACCAGCGGTTCGCGCATTGCGAGCTTGCGGGCGACGCGCGGGAGCGGATGATCCAGCCGGATCACGTCGTGCGGCAGGTCGCAAATCGGCGCCGCATGCGACGGCGGAGCGACAAGGATAAGCGCCGCGAGCGCGGCGCAACACAACGCCCCTTCACCGGACCATGTCAGCCGCAATCAGATGCCCCCCTGCCCCGATCAACGTTCGCCTGCAGCGCGCGGCGCCTCCTGTTTGGCCGCTTGGACGATGAGCTCGGCAAGCAACCAGCCAATGCATTCATGAACCCGAACCGCCATGTCAAGTTTTTTCGTCGCGGTGGTGAAATCGAAGGTACCAAGGTCGGACCACAGCCGCATAATGCCGAAGCGGTTGAACAAGGGAATCTCGTGTTGCAGTGCAACCCAACGCATATTCTCGGCGTAGGTGCCGAGCGCGATCATCGATTCGGTCCGCGGACTATATTGGGCATTGACCAGCACCACGTCCGCTCCGGCATTGTGGGCAAGGTTAATGCCCTGATCGAGGGCTTGGCTGAACTGGTCGGCATCGACCCCCTGCAGAGCGTCGACGGTTCCCGTCTGCCAGATGACGAGAGTCGGCTTGGCCGCTGACAGAGCCGCCGGCAGGACATGCACCATCTCGAGCGCCGTCCGATGCGGCGACACGTCGGTCGACACCTTTACCGTAACCGCGGGCAGCATTTCGGCGAGCGCGTTCTGCAAGCGGGCGGGATAAGCGTTGCGCGTCCCGTTCGGTCCGGGAAGGGCGGACGAACCGGCGCCGATAACGAGAATGTCCAGACGCTTCGCGGCGATGGCTCGCGCCGTCATACGCAGGGGGAAGATGTATTCGTTCTGGTGCTGGGCGATGAGACATTCGGCCGGCGCGCCGGCCGATGCCGGGCCGATCAGGCCGGTCAATGCAAACACAAGCGCTAACCGCTTCATGACGCGTCGCCCCCCGCAAGTCCCGGCATGGTCGCCGGCGGACGCGGACCCGCGCCGCGTCTCTCGATGCGTTTATACCACGAAACAAGCGCCGCGGCCGCCACCATGATAACAATGCCTGCGAGGCTCACCAAGACGTGGGTGAGCAGGCGGTTCGAGACCTCGGTGAACACAAAATGTCCGGCAAAGGAAAGAAATACTCCGAGGCAGAAGGTTTCCAGCGAATGCTGACCGCAGACAATGGCCGGCCAGAACAACGGCGACTTGAGCGCGGGCGAACCATAGGGCACGAGCCCCACCGTCAGCACCGCCAGCGAGAAGAAATGCAACAGGCGCAACACGTCGAGATTGGTCTTGTCGATGGGATAAATGACGTTGCTGACAACATGCGGGACGTAGACGGCCAGATGCGGGAAATACCACGTGAGCGTGATGCAAAAGGCAAAGATCAGGTAGGCGACCGCCAGCATGCGCGTCAGCCGCGCGCCGATCCAACGCGCAAGCCGCAGCGAGCCGCCAAGCGCACACCAGGCGCCGAACACGAAGAGGAGTTGCCAAGCCAAAGGGTTGAACACCCAGCTGCCGGTCGGATAGGCGGGAAAATTCCATCCAAGGTACCAGGCGAGTCCGTAGAGGGCGGCGGAGAGGGCGAGCGCAAACGAAGGCATCCGCATGAGCAGCCACAGCATCGGCGGGAATCCCGCAAGCAAGACGATGTAGAGCGGCAGCACGTCCATATTTACCGGCTTGAACTTGAGCAGCAGCGCCTGAATGATCGTGACGTCCGGATCCTTGATGAAATCGCGCACGCCCATTTCCTCCGTATAGAGAGGATTCTCGAAGGAATGCGCGACATAGGCGATCTCCGCGAGATAAATCGCGAACAGAAACACATGCGCGACATAGATCTGCCAAGCCCGCCGCAGCACGCGCGCCGTCCCGACAAGAAAACCGTGTTCGCGCATGGCGCGGCCATAGACGAACGCCGCGGTATAACCGGAAATGAATACGAAGATCTCCGTGGCGTCGGAAAAGCCGTAATTGCGTATCGTAATCCAGCTCACCGCGTTGGACGGAATGTGATCCAGAAAGATGAGCCAAAGCGCGATGCCGCGAAACAGATCGAGCCGCAGGTCGCGTTCGGTCGGGACGGGGGCCATGCAGGGCGCTTCTACGAAATGGCTTTTATTGGCTAGAATGCGTCGGTCATAATTCCGCACTAAGGCGGAGCCATGGCAGACGCCGACAGCAAGGTCGAGGAGCGGCCGATGTACCGCGCCATAACCCGTCAGGTCGAGGTCACGGTGAGACCGCGCTTCCTGCCGGAGCGGTCATCGCCGGCCGACAATTACTACTTCTGGGCCTATACCATCGACATCACCAATCGCGGCACCGAGACGGTCCAGTTGAAGACCAGGCATTGGCGCATCACCGACGCGCATGGACGCCTGCAGGAGGTCAAGGGCGCGGGCGTCGTCGGCGAACAACCAGTGCTCAAGCCGGGCGAATCGTTCGAATACACGAGCGGCGTGCCGCTTCCCACGCCGTCGGGCTTCATGGTCGGCAGCTACGGCATGGTGACGGAGAAAGGCGAGCATTTCGACATCGACATTCCCGCCTTCTCTCTCGATTCCTCTTATGCCGGCCGCACGATCAACTAAAGCGGAGTACGATCGAATAGAGCCGGCGTCGGCACGGCAAGGCGCCCGCAGGGCCGATGACGCAATTGCTGACGGAGCCGCGCAACCCTGCGCGATCCAGGTTCGCCGCCCGCGTCGCGCGGAGGATCGGACGCCGCCGACGCGTACACCGCAATGGGCGCGCCCGTCCCGGCACGGCGTTCAGTGCGTCTTCGCGTCGACCTCGGACGGCGCAAACTCGTAGGTTGCGTTGCAGAACTCACAGGTGACGGAGATCTTGCCGTTCTCGACCATGTGGTCGCGGTCGTTCTGCGAGAAACTTCTGAGCATGGCCTCCACGCCGGCGCGCGAGCAGGAACATTCGGCGGTGATCGTATCGACGCGGAACACCCGCACGCCGGGTTCATGAAAGAGACGATAGATCAAGCGCTCGCTCGACAGGGCCGGATCGATCAATTCCACATCCTCGACCGTCGAAACCAGCGCGCGGCCCTCGATCCACGCATCGTCCTCCGCCACGCGGTGCGGTTCCGTCCCCGCAGGCGCGTCGCCCGGATCGAGGTCGGGAACGCGTGCGCGTTCGCCCGCCTTGGGCAAGAACTGCAGCATGATGCCCCCGGCGCGCCAGCCATGGCTCACTCCGCTTTCCCCGGCGCGCAGCTCCTCCGCAACGGCAAGCCGCACGCGCGTGGGGATCTGTTCGGAGCGCAGGAAATACTCGTGTGCTGCCTCCTCGAGCGAGCCGCCGGTCAGCGCGACCAGACCCTGATACCGATTCATATGGGCGCCCGGATCGATGGTCATGGCGAGATGGCCCCGCCCGAGCAGCGCGCCGCCGTCGGCGCGACCCTCGGCGATCGCCGCGGCGACGCGCGACTTGTCGAAACGCGCGCACGCGCGCACCTTGCCGGGCGTCACGAAATCGACCACGAGCATGCGCACCGGGCCGTCGCTCTGGGTTTGCAGAATGAAGCGGCCGTTGAACTTGAGCGAGGAGCCGAGCATGACCGCAAGCACCACGGCTTCGCCCAGGAGCTTGGCGACCGGCGCGGGATAAGCGTGACGCGCGAGAATGCGGTTGACCGAGGAGCCGAGTCTCACCACCCGGCCGCGCAAATCAAGCTTGGCGACCTCGAAAGGCGTGACGATGTCGTCCGCGGGCGTCGCCGACGGCGCCCGTGAAGGGATGACGATGTCGGGATCGTTCATGACGAAATCGATCGTTTGCCAATATGTAGCACTCGCCGGCCCAAATGCGAGCCCCGCGTCTTGCCTCGACCGGGCACGGCCTCCTCACCGCCATATCCGCGATCCGCGCCGCACCCCGCCCGACCTGCGCAGGGTTCGCGGACGGGCGGCCTCCTCGCTAGGCGTCGGCGTGCAAGCACCAGGCGAGCAGGCCTTTTTGCGCATGCAGCCGGTTCTCGGCCTCGTCGAACACGACGGACTGCGGCCCGTCGATGACGTCGTCGGTGACCTCCTCGCCGCGATGCGCTGGCAGGCAGTGCATGAACAGCGCATCGGGCTTGGCCTTGCTCATGAGCCGCGCGTTGACCTGATAGCGCTTGAGCACGTTGTGGCGGCGCTTGCCGTCCTTGTCGCCCATGGACACCCAGGTGTCGGTGACCACGCAGTCGGCTTCCCTCACCGCCGCCTCGGGATCGTCGCCCACGCGGATGGCGGCACCCGAACGCTTGACCCAGTCCATGAGCCATTTCTTCGGCCGTAGTTCCGGCGGACAGGCGACGCGCAGTTCGAAATCGAAACGCTCGGCCGCGTGCATCCAGGAGGCCAGAACATTATTGCTGTCGCCCGTCCAGGCCACGGTCCGCCCGCGGATCGGCCCCTTCTTTTCCTCGAATGTCATGACGTCGGCCAGCACCTGGCAGGGATGCGACCGGCGCGTCAGGCCGTTGATCACCGGTACGGTGGCATGGCGGGCAAGCTCGGCCACCGCTTCGTGATCGAGGATGCGGATCACGATGGCGTCGACGAAACGCGACAGAACCCGCGCCGTATCGGCGAGCGTTTCGCCGCGGCCTAGCTGCATTTCCTGCGCCGTCAGCATGATGGCCTCACCGCCCAGCTGGCGCATGGCGACGTCGAACGATACCCGCGTGCGGGTCGAGGGTTTGTCGAACACCATGGCAAGCGTCTTGCCGGCAAGGGGAGAGCGCACCACGCCCCGCGCGCGCTCGGCCTTCATCGCGCGGCTTCGATCGATCAGCCTGGCCAAAGTGGGTTTGGGGATATCGATGAGGTCAAGGAAATGCCGGACGCTGTTTCCCGTCATGAGGCCGTCTCCCTGGCATGCGTCCGCGCCGCGGCGAGATGCGTACAAGCGCGGTCGATGCGCGCCACCGCTTCGGCGATTTCGGCCTCGCCGACGATCAGCGGCGGGAGCAGGCGCACCACATTGTCACCGGCGGCGACCGCAAGCATTTTTTCCGCCCGCAACGCATCCACCATTTCGGCCGCGGCGGGAATCATGCGCAGTCCGATCAGCAGGCCCGCGCCGCGCACCTCGGCGATCACGGCGGGATAGCGATCCCTGAGTTCGGCCAGTCGCTGCTTGAGACGCAGCGCCACCGCGCGCACTTTCTCCAGGAATCCGGGCCTTGTGATCTCGTCAAGCACGGCAAGACCGAGGGTCATCGCCAGCGGATTGCCGCCGAAGGTCGAGCCGTGCGTTCCGACGGTCATTCCCTTGGACGCCTCGGCCGTCGCAAGGCAGGCGCCGATCGGAAAGCCGCCGCCGAGCGCCTTGGCCAGGGTCATCACGTCGGGCGTGACGCCGGTCTGCTGATAGGCGAACAAATAGCCGGTGCGGCCGATGCCGGTCTGGATTTCGTCAAATATCAGCAGCAGCCCGTGCTGATCGCACAATTCGCGCAGCGCACGCAGGAAGCCATGCGGGACGACCCGCACCCCGCCCTCGCCCATCACCGGTTCGATCATGATGCCGGCCGTGGCGCGTCCGACCGCCGCGCGCGTCGCCGCGAGGTCGGCAAAGGGCACCTGGTCGAAGCCGTCGACCGGCGGACCGAAGCCGTCGAGATATTTCTTGTTGCCGGTCGCCGCGAGCGCCGCCAGCGTGCGGCCGTGAAACGCTCCCTCGAAGGTGATGATGCGGAAACGTTCCGGCCGGCCGGATGCGGACTGATATTTGCGCACGAGCTTGATCGCGCATTCGACAGCCTCGGCGCCGGAATTCTGGAAAAAGACGGTGTCGGCAAAGCTCGCCGCGCAAAGTTGTTGCGCGAGTTTCTCGGCCTCGGGGATGTGATAGAGGTTCGAAACGTGCCACAGCTTGCGCGCCTGTTCCTCGATGGTCCTCACCAGCCGCGGGTGCGCATGACCGAGCGCGTTGACCGCCACGCCGGAGGCGAAATCCAGGTACCGTTCGCCGTTGGTGGCGATGAGCCATGCCCCCTCCCCCCGCTCGAAGGCGAGGTCGACGCGCGCGTAGGTCGGTAACAGGTGCGACGTCACGGCCGGATTCCATCGGACCATCGGGTCGGAGCGCAATCGCCGCCGAAAACGCATCCTTTCCCGGACCCCGCGTCCGAAGACATGCCCTTCGGGCCGATATGCGCAGCGAAAAGAAATGTGCCGCCTCGCCGGGCGGCACCGTTTCCTCATTTTATTTGAGGGTCTTGTGGTGTCAACGGCACGCCGCCGACCCCCCGGAGCCGACTCAAATTTGCCGCAAGCGCCGATTCTAACGGAAACCTGTTGGTAGCTCGGCTTCGGGGGCTTGCCAGCGCTTGCGCCGCGACCACTGCATATTGTAGCGTTTGTGTATCACGATACGAGATATCGTGCAGCGTCGCGATTTCTGGTCATTCCTGAAGCGTAAGGGTCGGGCGTCCACCGGCGCCCGACGGTGCAGGCAGATTCCTCCAACGCATTGATTGTCGGGGAGAAATCCTGATGAACTGGACCGATGAGAGGGTGGAACTGCTGAAAAAGCTGTGGGCGGACGGCCTGTCGGCAAGCCAAATCGCGGCCGAGCTCGGCGGCATCACCCGCAATGCGGTGATCGGGAAGGTACATCGTCTCGGCCTGTCCGGTCGCGCCAAAAGCCCGGCCTCGTCGACGCCGCGGCCACGCAAGACCCGTTCCGGCGGCCATATGTTGCGGGTGCCGCGCCATTCGGTGCGCGGCAATACCGCCCTCGCTTATGACTACGAGGCCGATTTCGAGCCGGATTTGATCGAAATCCCGCTTGCCCAGCGCAAGACATTGCTCGAGCTCAACGATCGGACATGTCACTGGCCGATCGGGGATCCCGGAAGCGCCGAGTTCTTCTTTTGCGGCGGTGAAACCGTCAATGAACTGCCGTATTGCGCCTATCACGCGCGCGTAGCCTATCAACCCGCCCATGAGCGGCGCCGCGACAAGCGGCCCGCGAGAGGTTCTTAATCCAAGCATCGCTTGGGCGACGAGCGCCGGTCGCGAGGGTGAAGGGCCCATCGTTTCGCCTCGACTGAAATTTGCCCCCTGCGGAGCGGCGGCGCTGCGAGGCCGGCGTGGCGGCGCACGAATCCGACACCTCTCCCTCGGAATTCTCTTCTCTGCGATCCGGCCCGCGTCTGTCGACGCCCTCCCGCCGGGCGAGGGCGCGTGTCATCGATCCGCATGCGATCGAAAGTGCGCAAGGACGCAGCCAGCGCCGCGCCGAACGAGAGCAGCCTCGGGCGCGATCAGAAGGAGACCCTCGCGCCGGCGAGGCTTCGCCGCGGATGCGGGAGACTGGAGACTTGCGGCCATATGGCGGAAGCGTTGCAGCCGTCCTCGGGCGAAGCGCGGCGGCTCAGCGGTCGCGTCCATAGCGATCGTCCAACGCATAGCCGGAACCGCGGACGGTTCGTATCGGATCGACCGTGTGGCCGCGGTTGATGGCCTTGCGCAGCCGGCCGATATGGACGTCGACCGTACGCTCGTCGATGTAAATGTCCGAACCCCACACGCCGTCGAGCAGCTGCTCGCGCGAGAACACCCGACCGGGGCGCTCCATGAGAAACTCCAACAGACGGTATTCGGTTGGACCGAGCTCGATGATCTGACCGTTCCGCGACACGCGTTTCCTTTCGCGGTCGAGCTCGATGTCTCCAATGGTGAGCACCGACGCCACCCGCTCGGGATTGGCGCGGCGCAGGAGGGCGCGCACGCGTGCCAACAACTCGGGCACCGAGAAGGGCTTGACGATATAGTCGTCGGCGCCGGTCGCAAGGCCTCGCACCTTTTCGCTTTCCTCGCCGCGCGCGGTGAGCATGATGATCGGCAGGTTGCGCGTCTCGGGTCGAGCACGCAGGCGGCGGCACAGCTCGATGCCCGACAAGCCCGGTAACATCCAGTCGAGCACGAGCAGGTCGGGAATCGCCTCCTTGAGACGCATGTCGGCTTCATCGCCGCGCGCAACGCTTTCGACCTCGTACCCCTCCGCCTCGAGGTTATAGCGGAGGAGCATGGTGAGCGGCTCCTCGTCTTCCACGATCAGAATCCGCGGACTCATGCTTTCCTCTAACGGCCCTCTCCGACCCGAAGTGCGGGTATCGTCGTAGTGTCGCCCTTCGGTCGCTGATCCGCGATCGGTTTGCCTTCTATGATATAGTGAACGCTTTCGGCGATGTTGGTCGCGTGATCTCCCATCCGTTCGATGTTTTTCGCGCAGAACATCAGATGAATGCAGAACGTGATATTGCGCGGATCTTCCATCATATAGGTGAGCAACTCGCGGAACACCGAGGTGCAAACAGCGTCGATCTCCTCGTCGCCCCGCCACACCGCCAGGGCGCTGTTGACGTCGCGACGCGCATAAGCATCGAGCACCGCCTTCATCTGCTCAAGCACCAAATCGGTCATATGTTCGACGCCGCGGATGAGCTTGGGCGGCGGGAATTCGCCGTTGAGCGCGACGACACGCTTGGCGATATTCTTGGCAAGATCGCCGATGCGCTCGAGATCGCCCGCGAGCCTGAGGGCGCCGACCACTTCGCGCAGATCGACCGCCATGGGCTGGCGACGGGCAATCGTGAGCACGGCCTTTTCCTCAATCTGGCGCTGCAGGTCGTCGATGTAGCCGTCAGCAGCAATCACCCGCTGCGCCAAGGCCGTATCGCGTTTCGCCAACGCGTCGGCCGAATCGGTTACCTGTTTCTCCGCGAGGCCGCCCATCTCGGCAACCATGCGTGACAGGTCCTGCAAATCGGCGTCAAACGCCTTGATTGTGTGATCGGTCATCGTAGCCATCCTCCGACCGCGGATCTCGGTTCCCTTTCGTGGCGGACCCGTCTCGGATCGACCCCGCCCGGTGCGGCAAACTCGCTCGGCAGCCGCGGCGCCCGCGGCGTCGCATCGGCGCGGCGATTTCTCCCGCCTTCCAATCCCCCGCCCGCCGCGATTCGCTCCGACCCAAGCATGCGCTAGCCAAAGCGCCCCGTGATGTAGTCCTGCGTGCGGGGATCGCTCGGACTGGTGAAGAGCCGCGTGGTTTCGCCAAACTCTATCAACTCGCCGAGATACATGAACGCAGTGAAGTCGGAGACGCGTGCTGCCTGCTGCATATTGTGAGTGACGATGGCGATGGTGTAGTCGTCCTTCAGCTCGTCGATCAGTTCTTCGATCTTGGCGGTCGAGATCGGGTCGAGCGCCGAACACGGCTCGTCAAACAGAATGACCTCGGGCCGCACCGCCACGGTGCGGGCGATGCACAAGCGCTGCTGCTGTCCGCCCGAAAGTGACAGACCGCTCGCGTGAAGCTTGTCCTTGACCTCGTCCCAGAGCGCCGCGCGGATCAGAGCCTGTTCGACCTTGGAATCGAGCTCCGATTTTGGCAACCGCTCATAGAGGCGTATGCCGAACGCGATGTTTTCGTAGATGCTCATCGGAAACGGCGTCGGCTTTTGAAATACCATGCCGACTTTGGCACGCAGCAGGTTGAGATCCTGCGCCGGCGAAAGAATGTCTTCGTCGTCGAGCGTGACTTTGCCGACCGCGCGCTGGTTGGGATAGAGATCATACATGCGGTTGAGCACGCGCAGCAGCGTGGATTTGCCGCAGCCCGACGGGCCGATGAAGGCGGTGACCTTGCCGTGATAGAGCGGCACGCTGATGTTCTTCAGCGCGCGGTGCTCGCCGTAGAAGAAATCAAGGTTGCGAATCGATATTTTTTCTCTGAGCCCGG
This sequence comes from Pseudolabrys sp., assembly GCA_019689975.1. Taxonomy (GTDB): domain Bacteria; phylum Pseudomonadota; class Alphaproteobacteria; order Rhizobiales; family Xanthobacteraceae; genus Pseudolabrys. The sequence goes on along the minus strand of JADGGK010000028.1, from coordinate 16,028 downwards.
CGGGGATGCCGACAGCGGCAGCCGTCATCGGGGTGGTATAGGTCGCTACGGTCATGATGCCCTTCTCTGCGCCGCGAGCAGGCGCGCGAGGATGCTGAGCGCGAGCACGGCCATGGTGATGATCAGCGCCCCGGTCCAGGCGAGTCGCTGCCAATCATGGTAAGGACTTAGCGCGAACTGGAAAATGACCACCGGCAGGCTTGCGATCGGGCCATTCATGTCCACGCTCCAGAACTGATTGTTTAAGGCCGTGAACAGGAGCGGTGCGGTTTCGCCGGAAATACGCGCGATCGCAAGCAGCACTCCCGTGATCATGCCGGCTCGGGCGGCGCGATAGGCAACCTTCGTGATCATCAGCGAGCGCGGCAATCCGATGGACGCGGCCGCTTCGCGCAGCGTGTCGGGGACCAGAGTCAGCATGTCTTCGGTCGTGCGAACCACCACCGGGATCACGATCACGGCAAGCGCAGCGGCGCCTGCCCAGCCTGAGAAATGACCCATTCGCGCTACCATGACCTCATAAACGAACAAGCCGATCACGATCGACGGTGCGCTCAGAAGAATGTCGTTGATGAAACGCACCACGCTGGTGAGCCGTGAGTAACGGCCGTATTCCGCCATGTAGGTTCCGGCAAGAATACCGATGGGCGTGCCGATCAGGATCGCCAGGAACGTCAGGATCAGGCTGCCGACGATCGGGTTGAGCAGGCCGCCGGCGGAACCTGGCGGCGGCGTCATCCGGGTAAATACCGCAAGGGAAAGCCCGCTCAGCCCCTCCCACAACAGCACTCCGAGAATGATGATGAGCCATGCAAGACCAAATCCGGTGGCGGCGACGGCGAGGCCGAGCGCGATGCGATTGCGCCGGCGGCGGACATGATACAGCGCCATCTCAGCCTCCCACCCGCGCGTTGAGGCGCATCAGCAGATAGCGCGCCAGCGCGAGCACCACGAATGTGATGACGAACAGGATGAGACCGAGCGCGATCAGTGCCGAGGTGTAGAGATCGCCGACCGCTTCGGTGAATTCGTTGGCGATCGTTGCGGAGATCGTCGTTCCCGGCGCAAAAATCGATCCGGCGATACGGTGCGCATTGCCGATGACGAAGGTGACCGCCATCGTCTCGCCGAGCGCGCGACCGAGGCCCAACATCACTCCGCCGATAACCCCGACACGCGCATAGGGCAGCACCACGTGCCACATGACCTCCCACGTGGTGCAGCCGATGCCGTAGGCCGCCTCTTTCAGCACCGACGGAACCGCATCAAATACGTCGCGCGAGATCGAGGTGATGAAGGGAAGGATCATGATCGCGAGAATGAGGCCCGCGGTCAGCAAGCCGATGCCGTAAGGCGGTCCTGCGAACAGCGTCGAAAGCAGCGGCACACCGCCGAAAAGGTCGATAATGACGGGCTGCACATATTGCTGAAGAAACGGCGCGAAGACGAACAGGCCCCAGATCCCGTAGATGATGCTGGGAATGCCGGCGAGGAGTTCGATGGCAATACCGATGGGGCGACGCAGCCACCTCGGGCATAGTTCGGTCAGGAACAATGCGATGAAAAGCCCGACCGGTACCGCCACGACCATGGCAATGAACGAGGTGACCACGGTGCCGTAGATCGGCGCGATGGCGCCGAACTTCTCGGTCACCGGATTCCAGCTTTCGGTAATGAGAAAATCGAAACCAAACCGGCTGAACGCGGGCCATGCACCTTGCACCAGCGCGACGACGATGCCCCCGAGGATGGCCAGCACCGCGCCCGCGGCGAGGCGGGTAAGATGGCGGAAGGCGGCGTCGCGGACACGGAGGCGCCGGAGCGCACGCGCGCGTTCGACCGGTCCACTGACCAGGACGGCATCGCCGGGCAATGCGACGTCGACCACCGGCTCCCTCCTGTTGGGTCGTTGCATCCGGCCCTCCCCGTTGCACGCGTCGAGAGAGCCAATGAAGCGGCGCGCGGGCCGCAAGACAAGTCGCCAAGACGGCCGCGGTGGACAAGGAAAGGGCGCCTGCGATGGCGCCCTTTCCGCTCCCCCGGGATTACATGGCCGCGGCGAAAACGGGCTTGCCGCTCGAATCCTTGATCTCCGTCTTCCACATCTCCTCGATCTGCTTGACGACGGAGGCCGGCATGGGGACGTAGTCGAGGCTCTCTGCCATTCTGGCGCCGTTCCGGTAGCACCATGCAAAAAACTTGAGAGCCTCGCGCGTCGCGGCGGGATCGCTCGGTCTCTTGTAGACGAGAATGAAAGTCGCCGCCGTCATCGGCCACGATCCGTCGCCGGGCTGGTTTGCCAGGATCACGCCGAATCCGGGCACCGATTTCCAATCCGCGTTGGCGGCCGCAGCTTGGAACGATTCCGAGTTCGGCGACACCGTCTTGCCGGCCCTGTTGACCATCTTCATGTAGGTAAGCTTGTTCTGGAGAGCATAGGCGTATTCGACATAGCCGATGGAACCCTGCGTATTGCCGACATTGTTGGCTACGCCCTCGTTGCCCTTGGCGCCTATGCCGACCGGCCATTCCACCGACGTGCTGTAGCCGACCTTCGACTTCCAGTCGGGACTGACCTCGGCCAGAAAGTAGGCAAAATTGAACGTCGTGCCCGAACCGTCCGAGCGATGCACGACCGCGATCGCCTGGTGCGGCAATTTTGCTCCCGGATTGAGCTTGGTTAACGCAGGATCGTCCCAGAACTTGATCTCGCCGAGGAAGACCTTGGCGAGCGTGGGACCGTCGATCACCAGTTCGCCCGGATTGATTCCCGGAAGATTGACGACAGGGACGATGCCGCCCATGACGGTCGGGAACTGGGCAAGGCCGAGCTTGTCGAGTTCAGCGCCTTTGAGAGGCGCGTCGCTGGCGCCGAAGGTCACGGTCTTGTTCTGAATCTGCTTGATGCCGCCGCCCGAGCCGATCGACTGGTAGTTCAGGCCGATGCCCGTCTCCTTCTTATAGGCGTCGGCCCATTTGGCGTAGATCGGATAGGGGAAGGTGGCGCCGGCGCCGGAAATATCCGCCGCGCTCGTCGGAACGATTGCGGCGGCAAGGAACCCGGCGACTGCCCATGGGGTCCAATGTTGCACGGATCTCTCTCCATCTTCGTTTGCGGCCGAAAGCGGCACGTCGAGCAAGATGCCGCCTAGCGGCGGCTTTCCGGCTCTGCGCAGTCGGCCGCGGTGGTGTTCAAGACGCGCTCCAAGCTTGGCTTCGGATAGCGATCGTTGACGTCGGATCGAGACTTTCCGAAGTCGCCGGCTGCCTTAGGCCCCGCAGATCACCGTCCTATAACGCTTTGATGACAGCGGGATGACAACCTAGCCTTCTGATATCTCGGATGAACCCAGCGGCGCCCGAACATCGCCGGCATACAGGGGGATGTGCATCGTGAAGGTTGCGCCGGCTCCCAAAATGCTCTCGACGGCGAGCCTGCCGCCGTGCCGGTTAAGCACATGCTTGACCAGGGCAAGCCCGAGGCCGGTGCCTCCCTGGGCGCGACTCTCCGCCACATCCACCCGATAGAAACGCTCGGTCAGACGCGGCAGATGTTCCGGCGCGATGCCGGGGCCATAATCGCGCACGGCGAGTTGCGCCTCCGCGGCGCCCGAAGGCGTGGGCACGCAGGCGAGCGTGATGTCGACGCGTTTGCCCGCGGCGCCGTATTTGAGCGCGTTCTCCACCAGATTTTCCAGCGCGCGGATCAACTCGTCGCGGTCGCCGAGAACGATCGCGGACCGCGGCGGATTTGTTATCTCCACGACGACCCCGCGGTCACGCGCCAGCATCTGCAGGCCGTCGACCACTTGACGCACGATGGCCACGAGATCGACCGGTGTGTTGGGTCGCAAATGCGCGTTGAGTTCGATGCGCGACAGCGACAGGAGGTCGTCGATCAAGCGTGCCATGCGCTTCGCCTGCGTCTGCATGATGGCAAGGAATTTCTCGCGCGCGGCGGCATCGTCCTTGGCACTGCCGCGCAGTGTTTCGATAAAACCGAGAAGGGCCGCGAGCGGCGTACGCAATTCGTGACTCGCATTGGCGACGAAATCCGCGCGCATTTCCTCGACGCGCCGCAGCGGGGTCAGATCGTTGAAGGTCATCAGCAGCAGATCGGCGACGTCGTCGCCGGCTCCGGAGAGCCGCACCGGCACGACGAAGGCTTCGAACCAGCGATCGCTCGGCACGCGTTGGAAGAATTCCGCCCGTTGCGGTTCGCGCCGCTGGGCCGCGCGCCTTATGGCATTGACGATTTCGGGCATCCGCAGCGCGATGAGGGCGGGCTCGCCGTTGCGCAGCGCCGGCGCCACCGCGGCCGCGGATGCATTATGGGCGATCACCCGGCCGTCGCGGTCGAGCACGATCGCCGGCTGGGGCAGCCCGCCGATCAGCGACTCGATCGCTCCGCTCAGCGGATGGGTGCCGGCGCGTAACGACGTCAAGGCGCGCCCGGGTTCATCATCGGTCGCTGACGCGGAGGTCAGCGCGTGCCAGGCACGGCGCAGCCGGCGGCGCCAATTGTCGCCGGACTCGCTGCGATAATCGTCGCTCACCATGGTCCGTCGGCATCGACTCTTTCGGCCTCGACCCTGCCGCGGGGCCGCTGTCCGACGTGCAAGGCCGACGGCGGCGATTTTTGCTCCAGGCGCGGCCGGCGCAGACTGAGCCAAAGCTCGCGCGCGCCCAGGATGGCGAGCGCGATAACGAAAGGAGCGAGATAGTAGAGCAGCCGGAACAGCAGCAGGCCCGCCAGCAGGTCCTCCTTGTTGAACTGCCACAGCGCGACCAACATGGCCGCATCGAACACGCCGAGCCCGCCGGGCGCGTGGCTGGCGAAGCCGAGTAGCGTGGCGGCAACGAAGACGACCAGAATGGTGGCAAAACCGACATTGGGTTCGTTCGGCAGCAGCATGTACATCGCGAGCGCACTGCAGCCGAGGTCAAGGATGCCGATGCCGATCTGCATCAGCGTCGAAGGGCCGTTGGGCAGGCGGACTTCCCAGCCGCCCTTGCCGATCATCCGCGGCGCGCTCCATACCCAGACCACGTAGCATGCCAGCACCAGCAGCATGAGCACGCCCAGGCCCCGATTGAGCCAGAAAGGCAGGTGGTCGATCGGCTCCGCGGCGGCGGGATGAAAAACGATGCCAAGGCCGAGCACGGTCGCGTTGCCGAGCCAGAAGGTGAGACCCGCGACGAAGCAAACCTTGGCCACGGCAACGGCATCGAGACCATAGCTGGAGTAGATGCGATAGCGGACCGCGCCGCCCGAAAAAACCGTGGCACCGACATTGTGACCGATCGAATAGCTGGTGAAGCCGGCGAGCGCAGCGACGCGATAGGGGATCTCGCTGCGGCCGATGGTACGCAGCGCGAACAGATCGTAAAACGTGAGCGTGAAATAGCCGCCGGCGACAAACAGCGTGGCAGCGAGGATCTGACGATGGCTCGTCGCCCGCAATGCGGCAGCGACCTCGGCGACGTTGATGTCGCGCAGCATATGGAACAACACCATCCCGGCGGTCGCGATGATGGTGAGGCTGAGCAGCACGCCGAGCCGATTCCAGCCGACGGTCCGCTGGAAAAATCGCCTGACGGCGTCCCACATTTGGAGCATTCGTCCTCCGCTTCGGTGACCGATCCACGCCGCCGCGCGCTCGGCGACCCCTAGCAGAACTCGCCCGAGGGCGCGAGGGTGCCGGCCGGCCTGCGCCGGCGGAGGAGAATGTGGGCATTTTGCGGCACGGCGCCGCCGCCGTGTCGTCCGAAGGCGGCGGCGAAGGAAAAGCGGTCGTCCCGCGCGGTGGCGCGCGGCCGGCACCGCTCACATGACGACGGGCGCGCGAAGGATCGGCCCTGCAACAACGAAATGGGCCGTTTGCGTCCGTGCAAGCGGCCATGCATGCCCATGCATGCGTTGCCGCGGCCGCAATGGCGCGCTTGAAGCCGCGACGCTCGAGGCCGAACCGCGCGGAATAGGCACGACATCGAAAGCCCCGGCATCGCTAAGCGACGCCGGGGCGCTTTCTCGTCTGCGGCCTCGGCCCGATCAGTCGCAGACCGTAAAGCGACGCAGGCGCCAACCAAAGGGCGTCTTGACCGGCCGCTTCACGACATAGCAGTCAGGTTCCGCGATATAGTCGTAGGCGGGATAAAGTCCGATGCCGAAGCCGACGCCGTGGAAGTGGTGGTGATGATGGTACTTCCAGGGGAAGGCGGAGGCGCCGGTGGGCGCGAGGGCAACGATGCCGAAGGCGGCCGCCAGACCGGCGGCGAGGGCGACTTTGCGGAGCATGGCGTGAATCTCCTGTTGCGGTGGGCGGTTGCGAGGGATGTGCCAGTCACATCCTGACGCTTGGTCGCCCCGCGCGCGCACAAGGTTCAAATCGCCGCGGCGGACCGATCTCACAACGCCGCCAACCGGCGCCGCGGCCTCGGATGGCCAGGCTTCCCAGCGCCGGCGGAACGGGGCAATCTAGATGCAGACGGCGGCAGCTGCCGCCGCACGAATTTTCGTCGATTCCGTTGAACCTGAACTGTTCTGGCTGCGACTACCGGGCGAGCCAGCCCGTCTGACGAATGCAACCCACTTCGGACGAGGTTCTGATCGGCAGGATCGCCAATGGCGATCGGCTCGCCATGCAGGTGCTGTTTGCGCGCCATCACGTGCGGGTCTATCGGTTCGTGCTGCGGCTGGTGCGCAACGAGGCGACGGCGGAAGACCTCATCAGCGAAGTCTTCCTCGACGTCTGGCGGCAGGCCGGCAAGTACGAAGGCCGGTCCGCCGTCTCCACCTGGATCTTGGGAATGGCCCGTTTCAAGGCGCTGAGCGCGCTGCGCAAGCGATCGGAGGACGAACTGGACGATGCGACGGCCGATGCCATCGAGGACCACGAAGACGATCCGGAGATCGCGCTGGCCAAGAAGGACACCGGCTCGGTCTTGCGACAATGCCTGACCAAATTGTCGGCCGAACATCGGGAGGTCATCGACCTTGTCTATTATCATGAGAAGTCGGTGGAGGAAGTCGCCGCGATCGTCGGCATTCCCGAGGCGACCGTGAAGACACGAATGTTCTATGCGCGCAAGAAATTGTCCGAGCTTCTGAAGGAACGAGGCATCGATCGAGGTTGGCCATGAATACCCCCGGAGAAGACGCACCCCTCGAGAGCGAGATCGAAGCCCTCTTGCCTTGGCATGCCGCGGGCACTCTCGGCCGGCGCGATGCGCAGCGGGTCGAGGATGCGCTCGCGCGCGACCCCGAGCTTGCCCGTCGCTACGCGCTCGTGCGCGAGGAGCTGGGCGAAACCATCCGTCTCAACGAATCGCTCGGCGCGCCTTCCACGCGCGCCCTGGAAAGACTGTTCGCCAAGATCGATGCCGAACCCGCGCGCAGGCCGGCGCGTACCCTGAATATCGGTGCGCGGATCGCCGAATTCGTCACCGGCCTCGCGCCGCGGACGCTGGCCTTGTCGGCAATCGCCGCGGCGGTAGCGATCCTGTTGCAGGCGGGATTCATCGCTCATGTGATCCTCTCGCCGCAGACGACCGGCAGTTACAGCACCGCCTCTGCACCGACCACCAATCCAGGCACGGGCGAGTTCACGCTTGTGCGCTTCGCGCCGCAGGCGAGCATGGATGACGTCAACAAATTCCTCGCTGCCAACAGGCTGCAGATCGCGGCCGGTCCCATGGCCGGCGGGTTGTATCGGCTGCGGGTAGCCGACACCCGGCTGCCCAGGAGCGAAGTCAACCGCCTCATCGAGCGGCTGCGGGATGACAAGCTCGTAAGTTTCATCGCCGCGACCGATTGAACCGGCAGACCGCTATGCGCACGCACCGGATCGTGCTGACGCTGATCGCCGCGGCGGCGCTCGCCGCAGGCTCGGCCGGCGTCTCGTTGGCACAGAAAAACGGCGTCAACCGCACGCCCGGCGCTCTCGCCCGGGTCCCGCCTGCGCGCGACGGCGCGGATTGGCATCATGGTGGCTTTCGCGGCTCGGGGTGGGGCATCCCCGGCATCATCGTCGGCATACCTGGCACCATCACGCCCGCTGATCCCGCCATTGACGATGCCACTTTTGTGTCTCGGCAGCGGCAGCGCAGCGCGCATCGGCGAACACGCGGCGTACCTCCCATTGGCGAGCGCCGTTATGTGCCGGATGAAGTCGTCCTCGAGCTCGCCAATACCGTGAGCGAGCGGCAGGTCGAGGCCCTGCAACGCCGGCATCGGCTGGCGCGCATCGAGTCGCAACGCAGCACGCTCTCGGGAACGACGCTGTTCCGCTGGCGCATCCTCGACAATCGGCCGGTTCCGGCCGTCGTGCGCGCGCTTGAGCGCGACACCATGGTGGTGTCCGCGCAACCAAACTACCTGTTCGCACTGCAGGCCGAGGCGGGATCGCCGGCCGAGGGCGACCCCGCACAATATGCGCTTGCCAAACTGCATGTGCCGCAGGCGCACGCGACCGCCAGGGGAAGCGGCGTGCGCGTGGCGATCATCGACTCTCAGGTCGACGCGCATAATCCCGAACTCTCGGGCAGCATCGTCGCGACCTTCGATGCGCTGCCCGCACCGGCGACGTCTCATGCGCACGGCACTGCCATCGCCGGCGTGATCGCCGCGCATGGCAGGCTGATGGGCGTTGCTCCCGAGGCCCGGCTCCTCGCCGCGCACGCGTTCGATCCCCAGGCCGACGGCGCGCGGGCCACCACCTTCAGCATTCTCAAGAGCCTGGATTGGGCGGTCGACAACGGTGCGCGCATCATCAACATGAGCTTTGCCGGGCCGTTTGACCCGGCGATTCACCATAACCTCGCGGTCGCGCACAAGAAGGGCATCGTGCTCATCGCCGCGGCCGGCAATGCCGGCGCGACATCCCCGCCGCTCTTCCCGGCTTCCGATCCCGACGTCATCGCCGTGACCGCGACCGACAGCAACGATCGCCTGTTCGAGCGCGCGAACCGCGGCTCCCATGTCGCGATTGCAGCACCGGGCGTGGACATCCTTGTGCCGACCCCAGGAGGCTATGAGGTCGCCTCCGGCACCTCCTATGCGGCGGCGGAGGTCAGCGGCATCGCGGCGCTGATGCTGGAGCGCGATCCGGCGCTCACTCCGGACCGGGTCCGCCGCGCCCTCGAAACAAGCGCCGTGGATCTCGGCCCAAAAGGACGCGATCCGATGTTCGGTTATGGTCTTGCCGACGCCGACGCCGCGCTACGGGTCGGGGCGTCGCCGATCGCCGCGAACGCGGCGTGGCGCTGAGCCCAGGCCGGCCGTTTTCGCGCGCCTCCGAGCGCGTGCCGCGACGGCTCGACGGCCCCTGTGTCCGGCCCGCAGGATCTGCTGCCGACATGGAGAGGGATGCGACGCACGGTGATTCAAGCAAAAGGTCCTTCGAGGACGAACGTGCGGGGCACGTGATTTCCCTCACGCATAGAAGGTGCGGCACCGGCTCGTCCGCGCGCCTGCCTCGCTACACGCCTCGCACGCCGCCGCGCCGCCCGCCGGTGACAACGGGCGACGACCCCGATCATGACCGTCCAACAGGGGCGCGGCCGGTGCGAAAAAGACTGGAAAAGACCGTCCGGATCCACTTGTTGCCCGGGTCGCGGTGAAACCGATTGTGCCAATACTGGAATATGTCGATTTTCGGCAGTTTGATCGGCGGCCTGACAATTTCGAGATCCAGATCCTCGGCAAGGACCGTGGCGATCGACATCGGGAGCGTGGCAACCGCGTCGGTGTGCTTGGCGATCACGGCCGCGGCAATGAATATCGGCACGCGACAAATGATGTTACCCGCGGGAATAGCGCTCTCGACCGCGCGTTCGGCAAGTCTATGCGCGTGTCCGGTACCAAAGGTCGAAACCAGCACATGCGGTTCGGCGCAGAATTCGCGTAAGGAAGGCGTGCGCGACAGCCGCGGATGCCCGCGATTGACGACACTGACATACTCTTCTGTCCACAGATATTGACGCCGGATTCCCTTCAGGAATCCGGGGAACGCGCCCATGGCGAAATCGATGGTGCCGGTTTCCAGCCATGACTCGACATGCTCGCCATCAAGTTGGACCACGCGCAGCCGCACGTGCGGCGCTTCCTTGCCGACGCGTTTGAGTAGCGGTGGCAGCAACTTGATGACGCCCGCATCCACCACGCAAAACTGGAAGATGCGCGTCGAAACGCGCGGATCGAAGGCCACGTGTTCGCCGCGCAGTGCCCGTACTTGTTCAAGCACGGTGCGCACCGGCTTAGCCAGCGCGAGCGCCTTGGGCGTGGGCTCCATGCGGTGGGAGACGCGCACGAACAGCGGGTCGTCGAAGTAACGCCGCAGGTGCGCCAGGGTTTTGCTGAGTGCGGGTTGCGTAACGTCGATCACCTTGGCGGCGCGCGTGAGGCTGCGCTCGCGCAACAACACGTCCAGCACGCGCAGATGCTGAAGATCGAGGTCGCTCGAATAACTGCCTGGAATGTAATTTATATCCATCGATTAATAGTATACGCAGGGCGGCGGTCCTAGGCTAGCGGCGTCGCGCGTCGATTGGGAGTGCGCCGCAGTGCCGTCTCATCCGCCGGAAGTCCACCCGCCGTCCGCAACCGCTTTACCCGAGACGCCTGCGGTGACCGCGGCGCAATTCCGTTCGGCGCTTGCGAGGATGCCGAGCGCGGTATCAGTCATCGCCACGATGGGGCCGGCCGGAGTCGGCGGCCTCACCTGCTCGGCCGTGTGTGCGGTGTCCGACGACCCGGCGACGGTGCTCGCTTGCATCCACAACAGGAGCACCGCAAACGCGATCATCAAGGCAAATGGCGTTTTGTGCGTCAACTGCCTGAGCAGCGAGCAGCAGGACCTTTCGCAGGTATTCGCCGGCATCGGTCGCCTGTCGATCGAGCAGCGTTTCGCGCGTGCGGAATGGGGCACGCTGGTGACGGGTGCACCCTACTGCAAGGGAGCGGTGCTCGCGCTCGATTGCGAGGTCATCGATACCCGTGACGTCGGCACGCACAGCATTTTCATCGGCAAGGTCGTGGCGACCGCCGCGACCGCGGGCGAGCCGCTCATCTATCAGCACCGCGCATACGCAACCACGCGCCCGTTGTGACGCCCGTATTCAAGGGAGGAATGATGATGCTGCGAACGGGCGAACACTATCTCAAGTCACTCGACGACGGCCGCACGGTCTGGGTCGGCAACACACCGATCGACAACGTCGCGACGCATCCTTTGACGCGCGATTACGCGCGACGAACCGCGGAGTTCTTCGATCTTCATCGCCGTCCCGAGCTGGCGGACATGCTGACATTCGTCGACGCATGCGGCGTGCGCCGATCGATGATGTGGTTTCTGCACCGGAGCAAAGACGATCTGGTGCGCAAGCGGCGCTATCATGAGTTCATCATGCGTCATTTCGTGGCGGCATCCATGCCACGCACGCCCGATTCACAGAACTACATGCTTTTTACCTATATCGACGATCCCGATCCGTGGGAAAGGGCGTCGATCGGTGCCGAAGGTCGCGCCTTGGCGCAGAACATCCGCGATTTCTGGCGGCACGCCATGGACAATGACCTGGTGGTCGCGCCGCACTTTGTCGACCCGCAGGCCGATCGCTCCGATCCCAATGCCCATGCCAACTCGCCGGCGCTGCGCATCGTGAAAACCACCGATGAAGGAATCCTGGTGAACGGCGTCAAAGCGATAGGCACTGCCTCGGCTTTCGCCGATTTCCTTCACCTCGGCGTATTCTTTCGCCCGGGCGCCAAAGGCGACCAGATCATCTACGGAGTTTGTCCGGCCAATTCAAAGGGCATCACGATCGTCTGCCGCGAAAGCGTCGTTGCCGCCGACGCGGTCGAGCATCCCCTCGCCTCCCAAGGCGACGAGCTTGACGCGACGGTGTTGTTCGACAACGTCCTGATCCCGTGGAAATATGTGTTCCACATCGGCAACCCCGATCACGCTAAGCTCTATCCTCAGCGCGTGTTCGACTGGGGGCACTATTACGCCCTGGTGCGCCAGGCGGTGCGCGCCGAGCTCTTGGCCGGCCTTGCCATTCTCATGTGCGAGCATCTCGGCACGGCGAAGATCGACGCCGTGCAGGCCCGCCTCGCCCGGATCATCGCATTCCAGCAATCCACTTACGCCCATGTTCTGGCGTGCGAAGATCAAGGGTTCTACACCCCGGGCGGCCTCTACAAGCCCGACATCCAGCTGTTCAACTGGGGCCGAGTCTATTTTCTACAGAACTTCGGTGCGATGGTCGACGAATTGATCGACCTTTGCGGTCGCAGCGCCATTATGTTTCCGACCGAGGCGCAGTGGCAGAACCCGCAGATGCGCCCTTGGTTCGAGAAACTCAATCAGGGAGCTGTCGGCAGGCCCTATGACCGGATCAAGATCGCGCGCGTGATCCGCGATCTATACCTGACCGATTGGGGAAGCCGGCTATTCATGTTCGAAAACTTCAATGGAACGCCGCTCCAGACGCTGCTGTCGTTGACGATGAAACGGGCGGAGTTCACGGGCTCGGGTCCCTTCGCCGAATTCGCCCGCCGCGTGGTCGGGATCGAGATCGATGGCGAACGGACGACAGAGTACACGACCGTCGCCGACTACGCCAAAGCGCAAGACTCGGGCAGGTCGGCAAAACCGCTGGGTGCGACGCAGGCCGCCGAATGATCGCGAACTCAAATCGGAGATCCCATCATGCCAAGACAACGGATCAGCTACGTCCCGCTCGAAAAGATGGACGCAAGGATGCGCGCCGAGATGGAGCGCTGCCAGCGGGAAGGCACCCCACGCCCTGAAAGCTCAGCCGTGCGCGCGCATGTGCCGGCATGTTTCTGGTTCTTCGCGGAGTCGTGGAACAACATCTTCCGCAACGGCGTGCTCGACCACGCGATCAAGGAACTGTGTCGCCTCTATGTGTCTCGATCTGTGCAGTGCGAATATTGCGGCAACCAGCGTTCGGTCAAGGCGACCGCCAGCGGCGCGCTGGTCGAAGAGCAGGTGATGGACCTGCTGAACTTCGAGAAGTCGACGAAATACAACGAACGGCAGAAGGCGGCGCTTGCCTATGCCGAGGCAATCACATGGCATCTCGACACCGACGATGCCTTCTGGGATCGCATGCATCGAAACTTCACCGAGCCGGAACTCGTGGAGCTCGGCTGCATGATTGGTCTCACCCTCGGTCAGCAGAGCTGGCTGCGGTTGCTCAACATCGAACATCACGAGGTGCTCGCCGGCACATCGGCCTCGATGGCGCCCGGATACGAGGATGTCGAAAAACTGCGCGCCACGAAGGCAGCGCCGGATTATTGGGCGAAAGCCAGGAATGCCGTGCGGCCCGACACGGTCGCCTGAAACGACGACGATCCGTGTCGGCAAGGCCGACACGGCGGGACAAGCCGCCAAACACACGCCGAGGGAGGGAACCATGGGGGCTGGAAGCGGAAGGCGGATCGATGCCGTTGACATTGTCGACGGCGCGTCGATCGGCAGGCTGATTGGCGGCGTGGTTGCGCTATGCGCGGGAGTATCGTTCCTCGACGGATTCGATATCCTGGCGATCTCCTACGTGGCACCGGTCATCGGTGCGGCATGGCAATTGCCGCGCGAGGCGTTCGGGCCGATATTCGCGGCACATTATATCGGCGCCGCCCTCGGCGCGGTTCTTTTCGGTGGATATGCCGACCGCTACGGTCGGCGCCTTGGCGTCATCATTCCGACTGCCTGGTTCGGTTTTTTCGCGCTCGCAACCGTCTACGCCCATGACTTCCGTTCCTTGTTTGTCCTGCGTGTGCTGATCGGAATTGGTCTCGGCGGCGCGCTGTCCAACAGCATCGCCATGGTTGCCGAATACGCGCCGCAGCGCACTCGCGCCACCCTCGTTAGCCTGATGTACGCGGCCTTTCCGCTCGGCGGCGTGATCGGCGGCCCGATCGCGGCACTGCTGATCGCCAAATTTGGTTGGCAAGCCGTGTTTGTGCTTGGCGGCGTGATGCCGCTGCTGCTGACGGGAGCGCTGCTACTATGGCTCGAGGAATCGATAAGATTCCTCGTCCTGAGCAGAGCGTCGAACGAGGCGATCGGGAACATCCTGCACCGCATCGCGCCGGACTTCTCCCCACAGCCATCGGACGTTTACGTCCTGCCGCAAAACCGCGGTGTTTCCGCCAAGCCCACGCGCGAAATATTCAGCCGCGAATTCGCGAGCGCCACCGTGCTTCTCTGCATTGCCGCATTCGTCGCGCAGTTGGTCATCGTCTACGTGGTGACGTGGATGCCGCTGGTGCTCGCCTCGATCGGCATGCCTGTAACCAGTGCGATTCTCGCGTCGGTCGCGTATTCGGTCGGCGGGATGTTGGGCGCGGTAGGGCTTGCCCGCATGATCGACAAGGACAAGTCGTATCGAGGCCTGGTGGCCACATTCGTGCTCTCGGCTTTTTCCATCGCCGGCATCGGCTTCCTGGCCAAGAATTGGCACGGCCTGCTGGCCATCAGCTTCGTCACCGGCCTGCTCACCGTGGGCGCCAACATCGTGCTGTCCGCTTACGCGGCGACCGTCTACCCGACCTCGATCCGCTCGACCGGCGTCGGTTGGGTGGTCGGCTGGGGTCGCGTCGGCGCAATTGCCGGCGCACTCTTCGGCACGGCGCTGGTCGCTGCCGGCCTCGGCATCGAGACCGCCTACCTCATTGCCGCCGTCCCCTCCCTGATCGGCGGTGGCGCCGTCGCGCTGGTGCGCGCCCGACCGCAGCCGGCCGCGATCTATGCCTGAGGAGGAAATCATGCATGGTCTCTATCCCGGTGATGCATCCGCACTCGACACAGCCGGTCGGCTGCTGATGATCGGCTTCTTCGTCATCGTGTGGCTGCGCAATCTCTCGAGGCATCACATCGAGGACCACATCAAGCGCCTCACCGTTTTCGGATGCCCGATGCCACGGCAGGCATTCTGGGCCGGCATGATATTGGACGCGGTCGGCTGCGCGCTCGTGTTGATTGATTGGCATCCCGCGATCGGGGTGCTGTGCCTCATCGCATTCACCGTGTTGGCCACGCTGCTGCTGCTGCGCTTCTGGGAGATGGACGACCCGATCAAGCGCACCGGAATGCAGAACGGCTTCTTCGCCAATCTCGGCATTCTCGGCGGGCTGTTGTTGCTTTTGCAGAGAGTGATCTAGCGGCAAGACGATGAAAAACAAGCCCACGGCCTCGCCGCGCCTCAACCCGCTCCCGCCGGAACATTCGCCGGAACTGAAGGACGAGTTCGACTCGTTCTTCAACACGCTCGGCTTCGTGCCGAACAGCGTGCTTACGATGCAGCGCAATCCGCAACTGACGAAGGCGTTTGTGCAGATGCAGCGCGCGCTATGGGACCCGAACAGCAAGGTCGATCGTGGTTTCAAGCGCCTGCTGGCGCACGCGGCAAGCCGCACGGTCGGCGACGCATATAGCATGGCTCATACCGCAAGCGGCGCGCTGCACTTCGGAATCGCCGCGAACAAGCTCGCCGCGGTTGGCGATTACGCGACAAGCTCCTTGTTCACATCGGCCGAGCGATCCGCGCTCGATATTGCAGTGGCCGGAAGCACCCAGCCCAATTCCGTTCGCGACGAGCATTTCGCCGAGTTGCGCAAATATTGGAACGAAGAGCAGATTGTCGAGATCGTCGGCGTGATCGCGATGGCGGGTTTCCTGGCCCGCTGGAACATGACGATGGCAACGCCGATCGAGCCCGAACCGAACGACATCGGTGAAAAACATCTCGCCGCGTTCGGCTGGCACGCCGGTGCGCACCGGCGTTGACGGCGCACGGATGACCGTTTTGCACGCCGAATGATTGGCGGATGTGCGCGTGACTCTCACCATGAGCCGTCGTTGCCCCTGCCTCGTCGCCAAACGCGGGATGGCGCGGCTCCTCCGACAAACGCACCGATGCGATTCGAACCGAGCGCGCGCTCGTCGAGCGGCGGAAAAGCGGCCGCGCCGTCCGGCATGGACGTCTTTGCCTAG
>JADGGK010000095.1 GCA_019689975.1 Pseudolabrys sp. | reverse complement strand
GAGCCCGACCCGCGGTCGGGCTCCGCCGATGGCGCGGCCGCGCCCCGTTTCCTAGCCGGTCGGCGCCGCGATCTCGTCAAGACCCTTCTGCCGCGCCTCGGGGCCGAGCTGGATGACGGAGACCGCCGCGACCACCAACAGGATGGCGAGGCAGACGAAGACGGTGGTCAGGCCATAGGCGTTCTGCACCCACAGGATGGTCGGCATGATGAACGCCGTCGCCAGCCGTCCGACGCCCGCGGCCCAACCGAAGCCGGACGCCCGGGCATTGGTCGGGAACACTTCCGAGGCGAAGATCTGCATCGCGTTGCCCGAGACCTGGACGAAGAACACCATGATGAAGCCAGCGATCATGAGCTGGGCCGGCGTGGCGGCGTTGGCGAAGGCCATCGCCATGACCGCCGCGCCGACGAAGGCGAGGATCGACGTGATCTTGCGACCCCATTTGTCGAGCGCGTACATCATGAAGATGCTCGCGCAGGGCACCGCGAAATTCATCGCCAGCGTGTATTGCAGCGATTTGGTGATGGTGAATCCCTTCGCATTCATCATGTTCGGCAACCAGGCGCCGAGACCGATCGCCACGCCGAAGAACGCCGTGAAGCAGATCATGCCGGCGATGACGCGGATCGGGAACATGCGGAAGACGACGCCGAAGGGATCGCTCCGGGTGTTGCTGGCGGCGCTGGTCGACAAATCGTTCAGCGGCGGCGTGGCGATCCCCAGCCGTCCGAGCACGTCGAGCGCCTGCTGGCCCCTGCCGTGCGTTGCCAGATAGCGGGGCGATTCCGGCAAGGTGAAGCGGAAGACCCACACGATCAGCGCGCCGATCCCGATCAGCAGCCAGACTCCGCGCCAGACATTGGCGGCCTGCTCGGGCGCGGCGAAGATGCTTCCGAACAGCAGAACGAGCGCCGTTCCGAGCGGCCACACGCAGGCGCCGCCGATGAAATGGATGAATGCCAGGATGCGGCCGCGGATAGCCTTGGGCGAATATTCGCCGGCATAGGCGAAGCAGAGCGGCTGCTCCGCGCCGAGCCCGAGACCGGCGATGAAGCGGCAGATGATCAACAGCGTCACGTTCGGCGATAGCGCGCCGAGGATCGTGAAGAGACCGAACAGAAGCAGATTGAACTGATAGATGAAGCGGCGGCCGAAGCGGTCGCTGAATTGCCCCTGACCGGCGGTGCCAATGAACATGCCGAAGATTGTGGCGCTGCCCACGGCGGCGACTTCGGCGCCGGTCGCAAAGTTCGACTTGAGGATGTATGGCACCAGCGAACCGAAGATGGTGAAGTCGATGACGTCGAAGAAGTAACCCGCTGCGATGAGCGCGATGACGCGCCGATGCAACGGCGATAGTTTTGCCTTGTCCAGCGCGTCGCCGACAAAGGCTTCGATGGTCTGAGCCACGGCGTTTCTCCCTGCCCCGTTTCGGCGGCGTGATGTTGAACCGATGATAGTTGGGCGCCGCCGCGAACAGGATGAGCCATTATCCGCGACTTGGCTAGACCGGCGTGGGATCGGATCGAACCGGCGCCCCGTTGCGGAGAGCCCGCAAGGGGCGACGAAATAAAATGATCCCGGACTTGCCCGCGCGCGGGCGCACGCAACCGCGGCATTGCCGCCTGGTTGCCTCGTCCTCGCTTTGCTCGGCAGGGCCGTGACGGCCCGAAGCCGGGCTCACCCTGACCGGTCGATGTCACCGCCATTCGTTCCTTTCCGTGCCCCATCTGCGGCCGGCGCGGACGAATTTCGCTAAACGAAAGGGACGGCGCGGCCGCGCCCGGCCGCCTTTCCTGCGGGCCGGCTTGCTCGGCGGTCCGTCGCGGAGGAACGCGGCGCACAGGACGAGGTCGAATTCGCGATAGTCGTTGGTGATCTCCTCGCCCTTGCGGATGTGGCGGCGCGCGATCGCGTAGCCGTCGCGGAGATAGGTATTCGGGTCGTCCGAATGGTTCATGTGGTGATCGTGGTCGGCGGTAAGGAGGATCTCGCCGTCCACGCGGTAGCCGTGACGGCGGATGAACTCGCGTGCCGGTTTCGGCAGTCGGGAAAATTCCTCAGGTGTATAGGCGCGGTCAAAGCCCTCGACGAAGCGCCATATCCTGGTGCCTTTGCGGATGAACTGCCCGGCAAAGACGCCGAGGCCATGGATCGGGCTGCGGTCGAGATAGGTTTTGACGAGCAACATGGCGGCGGTCTTTCTCCCCTTGCGCGTTTTGCCCCTCATGCAACGAACGCCGGTCGAATGCCAAGTCGAAGCGCCTCGCTTGGCGGCAGCGCCCGGCTGTCAGCTTTTTTGGCATGTTCGGCACCGTCCGCGCGGGCGCGCCGCACGAATGGCGGAACCGCGGGGCCGGCAGGGCATGCGGGCGGCCCGGCCGGGTGCGCCGGCAACGGGCAGGCAAGCCGGGCTAGGCCGCTTCCTTCAGGAGCGTCAACAGTGCCCGCAGAAGAGCTTGCGGCGACGGGGGGCAGCCGGGCACGTAAAGATCGACCGGCACGACATCGGAAAGGCCGCCGACGCAGGCATAGCTTGTTTTGAAAACGCCGCCGTCGATGGCGCAGGCTCCCACACCGACGACCCATTTGGGGTCGGGCGTCGCCGCATAGGTGCGTTCCAGCGCCTCGCGCATGTTCTTGGTCACCGGTCCGGTCACCAACAGTACGTCGGCGTGGCGTGGAGAGGCGACGAAACGCAGCCCGAAGCGTTCGAGATCATAGAAGGCATTGTTGAGCGCGTGGATTTCCAACTCGCAGCCGTTGCACGAACCGGCATCGACCTGGCGAATCGACAGACTCCGGCCGAGCCGGCACCGCGCCGCGCGATCAACCTCGGCGCCGAGCTCGGCGAGCGGCGCTTCGTCCGTTGCCGGCGGCGCTTCGGTGAGCGGCCGGCGCACGAGGCTTTGAAACAGGATTTTCCGCATGGTCACGCCCTAGAGATCGTGCCCCGAATAGGAGCAATTGAAGGATTTGTTGCACAGCGGAAAGTCGGCCACGATATTGCCCTCGATCGCCGCCTCCAGGAGCGGCCACTGGAACCATGACGGATCGCGCAGATGGCAGCGTGCGATGCGATCGCCTTCAAGTCGCAGCCACACGAAGACATCGCCGCGAAAGCCTTCGACCAAGCCCGAGCCTTCGACGATTCTGTCGGCGGACGTGTTGAGCGGCGCCGCGATCGGTCCTTCCGGCAGACGCTGCAGGATCTGCGCGAGGAGTTTCAGGCTCTGCTCGACCTCGCGGATACGCACCCACACGCGCGCGTTGACGTCGCCGGCATCGAACAGCGCCATCTCGAAATCGAGCCGGTCGTAGGGCGCATAGCCGGGCCGCTTGCGCGCGTCGTACGCGCGGCCGCTCGCCCGGCCGACGTAACCGCCGGCGCCGAATTGCCGCGCCAGCTCGCTGCGGACGACGCCGCTCGTTGCAGTGCGGTCCTGCAGCGAAGCCGTGTTGTCGTACAGCTCGACCAGCTGCGGGAAAATCCGATTGGCCTCCTTCATCAGCGCGCGCAGAGATGCGATCCCCGCCCGATCGAGATCCCTGGCCACGCCGCCGGGCACGATGCAGTCCATCATCAGGCGATGACCGAAGCAGGCGGCGGCCGCGCGCACGGTCATCTCGCGCAGGATGCCGCATTGCGCATGCATCAGAGCGAAGGAGGCATCGTTGCATATTGCGCCGATATCGCCGAAATGGTTGGCAAGGCGCTCGAGCTCGGCCATCAGCGCGCGCAGGTAGACTGCGCGCGGCGGGACCGTGGTTTCCAGGGCGGCCTCCACCGCCTGCGCAAAGGCGAAGGCATAGGCCACCGTGCTGTCGCCGGAGGTACGACCGGCAAGGCGCGCTCCCCGGTCGAGCGAGGCGCCCGTCATCAGCGATTCGATGCCCTTGTGCGCATAACCCAGGCGCTGCTCGAGCCGGACCACCGTCTCGCCGTTGACGGTAAAGCGGAAGTGTCCGGGCTCGATGATTCCGGCATGCACCGGACCGACCGGGATCTGGTGCAGACCCTCGCCCTCGACCGGGAGGAAGGGATAGGGCGTCCGTTCCGCGGCGACCCGGCGGCTTTTGCCCAGGGGATGCCGCACGTCCCAGAAGCCGAGATCGAGCCACGCCCGGCTGTCCGGCGAACCGACCGCATGCATGCCGTAAAGATCGTGTAGCGCGCGCTCCAAACGGATGGCCGGCGGGTGCCGCGCGCCGACCGAGGGATATCGCGGCTGCGGGCAGTCGAGGCTGGCGACGGCGATGTCGCCCGCCTCTTCATCGAGAACGGCCATGTGCACGCAGCCGCTGTCGCCCCAAAGTCCGACCAGCACCAGACGGCCGGCTGCGAGCTCGTCGGCGATGCCGCGCCAGACCTGCTCGCTCACGACGAGGCGCGGCCACGGCCGATGACCCTCGATTCTCCTGCCTTCGATCCTGTCGATGAGCGCAGCCATGGGCTATCCGAGCAGCTTGGCCACGTTCTGGAACCAGGCCACCAGCGCCGGCGGCATGTAGATGCCGGCGACGAAAACCAGCGCGAAATGCACGAACATCGGCACGTAGGACGCCTTGGTCTCGGCGCAGGCGCCGCGCGGCTCCCCGAACGCGATGGCGTTGAGACGCAGGAACAGCGCCGCGACGCCGATCAGGATGCCCGCCACGAGCACGAGCGCGAGCCACGGCTCGCGTGCGAAGGTCGACGTCACGACCAGGAATTCGCTCATGAACAGTCCGAGCGGCGGCAGCCCGGCAATGGCGACGACGCCGAGCACGAGGCCCCAGCCGAGCAGCGGATGGGTCGCGGTCAGCCCGCCCATATGGGCGATCTGCTGGGTGCCCTTGGCCTGGGCGATATGGCCGACGGCGAAGAAGATCGCCGACTTGGTCAGCGAATGCATCGTCATGTGCAGGAGACCGGCGAAATTCGCGAGCGGTCCGCCCATGCCGAATGCGAAGGCGATGATGCCCATGTGTTCGATCGACGAATAGGCGAACATGCGTTTGATGTCGCGCCGGCGGTAGAGCATGAACGCCGCAAACACGAGCGAGATCAGCCCCATGGTCACCATGAGCGGGCCGGGCGCCACCGCCTTCGGATTGAGTGCGAGCAGCATCTTGAAGCGCAAGAGCGCATAGAGCGCGACATTAAGCAGAAGGCCAGAAAGCACCGCGGAGATCGGCGTGGGACCTTCGGCATGCGCGTCAGGAAGCCAGGCGTGCAGCGGCGCGAGGCCGACCTTGGTCCCGTAGCCGAGCAGAAGGAACACGAAGGCGACGTTGAGCAGCGCCGGGTCGAAATCGGCGGCGCGCGCGGCCAGCGTGGTCCACACCATGGCGTCGAGCCCTTCGCCGATGACCGGCCGCGCCGCCATGTAGACGAGGATGGTGCCGAACAGCGCCAGCGCAATGCCGACGCTGCCGAGAATGAAATATTTCCAGGCCGCCTCCAGCGCCTCGTGGGTTCGGTAAATGCCGACCATGAGCACCGTGGTTAGCGTCGCGAGTTCGATCGCCACCCACATGAGGCCGATGTTGTTGGCGGTGAGCGCGAGATTCATCGCGAACATCAGCAGCTGGTACATGGCGTGATAGAAGCGCAGAAATGTCGACGTCAGGCGCCCGGTCTCCAGTTCATGACGGATGTAGCTCGCGCTGAACACGCTGGTCGTAAAGCCGACGAAGGTCGTGAGCACGATGAACACGTTGTTGAGATCGTCGACGTGAAGATAAAGACCGGGCGACGGCCGCGTGACAAACAGGGACAGCGCGACCGCGAATGTGGCGAACGCGGCGACGACGTTGAGACGCGCGGTCGGCCCGTAGCCGGGCAGGACGGCGAGCAGCGCCGCTGCCAGCGCGGGAATGAGCAGGATCGCAGCGAGTGGGTCGAAGTTCATGGGCGCTCTCCGCGGCGGCGGTCGAGCGCATGCAGATCCACCGTATCGAAGCGCTCGCGGATGCGGAACAGAAAGATTCCGACCACGATGAACGCGATCAGGATGGAGAAGGCGACGCTGATCTCGACCACCAGGGGCATGCCCTTGGCGCCGGTTGCGGCCAGCACGAGGCCGTTTTCGAGCGACATGAATCCGACCACCTGGCTCACCGCATTCCGCCGCGTCACCATCATCAGCAGGCCGAGCAGGACCACCGAGAGCGCGAAGGCAAGGTCTTCGCGCGCGAGCGGATCGGCCTCGGCGGTCACCCGCAGCATCACCACCATCGCGAGGGCAACGAGCCCGATGCCGAGCAGCATGGCGGTGCCGACGCCGACCGCTTTTTCGATCTCGCGATGGATACCGAGGCGCACGATGATCCGGTGCAGGGCGACCGGAATCACGATCGCCTTGAAGATGAGCGCGATGGCGGCCGTGAGGTAGAGATGCGGCGCGTTTTGCGCGTAGGCCTGCCAGGCGACCGAGAGCGCAAGCAGCAATGCGTGCAGGGCGAAGATGTTGAGCAGCGCATAGAGGCGATCTTGATAGAGCTGCAGAAAGCTCACCAGTACCAGCGAGCCGGCGAGCAAATGAGCGATGTCGAAGGTCAGGCCGCGCATCACAGGCTCCGCGATACGAAGAGAAGCAGGGTCGCCAACAGGCCCAGCATGAGGGCGGCGCCGAGAAACTCGGGCACGCGGAAGACGCGCATCTTGGCGATCGAGGTCTCGAACACGGCGAGCAGCACGCCGCCGACCGCGAGCTTTGCCAGATAGCTCGCGAGGCCGAGCGCCAGCCTTTCCCCGCCGGCATCGGGCGGCGCCAAGCCCCAGGGCGCGAACAAGCAGGCGATCAGCGAGACATAGAGCAGAAGCTTGAGCGAGGCGGAAAGCTCGATCAGCGCCAGATGGCGGCCGGAATATTCGAGCACCATGGCCTCGTGCACCATGGTCAATTCGAGATGGGTCGCCGGATTGTCGACCGGGATGCGCGCGTTCTCGGCAATCGCGACCATGATCAGGGCGACCGCCGCGAGCCCGAGCGACACCCGAAGGCCGACGGCGGACGACAGCATGTAGCCCGCCATGGTCGAAAGCTGCGTGGAGCCGGCAATCAGGGCGAGGGTGAACACGATCATGATCATTGCCGGCTCGGCGAGCGAGGCGATCATCACCTCGCGGCTCGATCCGATGCCGCCGAAGCTCGTGCCGACATCGAGACCGGCGAGCGCGAGGAAGAATCGCGCGCTTCCGAGAAGCGCGATGATGGCGATCAGATCGGCCGACCAGGAGAACAGCAGGCCGGTGCGGAACGTCGGCACCAGCGACGCCGCGACCCAGGTCGCCGCAAAGACCAGATAAGGGATGACCCGGAACAGCCAGGACGCGTTTTGCGCCAGAACCACCTCCTTGCGCATGAGCCGGGCAAGGTCGCGATAGGGCTGGAGCAGCGATGGGCCGCGGCGCCGCAGGAATCGCGCCTTCACCTTGCGCACGAGGCCGGTGAGCAGCGGCGCGAGCATGAGCACCAGGAGCATTTGCAGGCCCTGGACGGCGAAATCGACGATCAAGGCCATAGGGCGAGCACCAGCAGCAGGATCACCAGCGCGGCGAAGACGAGGCTCAGGAACTGGCGGATGGTGAGAAATTGCAGACGGTTGAGATGCTCCGTCACCCAGCCGACCGCGCCGGCGATCGGCGCATAGAGCGTCTCCCAGATCGGATCGCGCAGAACGACCGTGAGGCGGGCCGGCCGCGGATCGCCGGGCGGCGGCATCTGTGCATGCTCGCGGGCGCGGAAAAGGACGGTGCCGAACACGCGCCGGATCGGCTGGGCGAAGCTCGATGCGCTGTATTGGGTTGCGGGACTGGAGTCCGGATAGCCGCAATCCCAGGCCGGCGCCCGCCGCAGCCGGTCGGACGCGAGCCGATGGATCGCGGAAGCCGCCAGCGTGCCGGAGATGACCATGAACAGGAAGACCAGGAGGCCGTTATAGGAGCTGCGGCTTTCGGCGATCGGCACGATCGAGAGCCAGTCGACGCCCGCCTGCACCGGCATGCGCGCGCCCGCGAATGACTGCGCCACCGGCGCCAACGCATCGATGAACACCCCCGGCATGATGCCGAGAACGAGGCAGAGCGCGGCCAGGAAGGACATCGCCGCAAGCGAGAGCCGATCGGTCTCGTGCGCCTTGGCAGCAACCGGGGTGCGCGGGCGGCCGAGGAACGTGATGCCGAAGGCCTTGACGAAACAGGCGGCCGCGAGCGCCGCCGACAGCGCGAGCAGCGCCCCGACCGTGGGCACGAGCAGCGTCAGTCCCCACGACGGCAATTGCGGGCTCAGCAGGATGGCCTGGAATGTCAGCCATTCGGAGACGAAGCCGTTGAGCGGCGGCAGCGCCGAAATGGCGGCGCAGCCGACGAGAAACATGAATGCGGTTTGCGGCATGCGATGGATGAGGCCGCCCAGACGCTCCATGTCGCGCTCGCCGGTCGCGGTGAGCAGCGCGCCGGCGCCGAAGAACAGGAGGCTCTTGAACACCGAGTGGTTGAGCGCGTGCAGCAGCCCGGCGGTCAGCGCGAGCGCGGCGGCGAGCGACATGTGGTAGGCCTTGAACGCCAGCGCGAGGCCGAGACCGATGAAGATGATGCCGATGTTCTCGACCGTGTGATAGGCGAGCAGGCGCTTGAGGTCGTGCTGCATCAGCGCATAGAGCACGCCCATCACCGCGGTGACGCCGCCGAGTGCCAGCACCGGCAGGCTCCACCACCAGGCCGGCGACCCGACGAGGTCGAACATGATGCGCGCGAAACCGTAGACGGCGACCTTGGTCATCACGCCGCTCATCAGCGCCGAGACCTGGCTGGGCGCTGCCGGATGGGCGAGCGGCAGCCATGCGTGCAACGGCACGAGACCCGCCTTGGAGCCCGCGCCGATGAGCGCCAGGATCAGCACCAGCGCCGCCAAAGCGGAGGAAGGCGGCGCGTTGCGGATCGCGGCGAAGGCATAGCCGCCATCCGGCCCTGCCAGCAGACCGAAGGCGAGCAGCAAAGCGAGCGTGCCGAAGCTCGCCATGATCAGATAGACATAGCCGGCGCGCAGATTGTCGGGGTCGCGATGGTGCGCCATGACCAGCGCCCACGACGACAGCGACATGAATTCCCACGAGACGAGGAAGGTGAAGGCGTCGTCGGCGAGCACGACGAGGTTCATGCCGGCGAGAAAGGCCGGATAGAACGGCAGCACCCGTGTCGGCGCAAGCTCGTGCCGCCCGTAGCCGAGCGCGAACAGACTGGCCGCGCCCGCGCCGAGGTCGACCACCGCAAGGAAGAAGGCGGAAAGCGCATCGATGCGCACGTGCGCCCCCAGCCACGGCAGCCCGAGCGGCAGCGTCGCTTCGATCGGCGTCGGCGTGCCGAGCAGATGCGTGACCGCGGCCGCAAGCGAGACTGCCGAGGCGCCGAGGCACAGGCCATAGACCGTCGGCGTCGCCGCGGGCGATCGCCCGATGCCGACGGCGAGGGCGGCCACGGCGAGCAGGACTGCCGCGCATGACGAGGCAATGATCAACGTCATGACGCGGGCCTCTTGAGGCGCACGCCGCGGCCGCCGCCGGAACTGACGGCGTGGTCGGAGATCAGCTCGATGCCGGCCGCATCGAGCGCGCCCACGAGCTTCATCAGCGAGTCGACATTGCCGCGGATGACGCCCTCGCTCGCCTCCATGCGCTGGATGGTGGGAAGCGACAGACCCGATCTTTCGGCGAGCTCGCGCTGGTCGATGCCGAGGAGCGCCCGGGCGGCGCGCAACTGGGCCGCCGTGATCATGAGACGAAAATGAAGGCTGTGGACATTATATTTGATGTATAAAATAGCTTAAATGATGTTTCAAGCGTAAATTTTGCCGGGAGCCCCTCGGGCCAAGTCCTGTCCCCAGCAAGGCCGTGGTGCGCTTGCGCCAACGGCGCTCCGCGGAGAAGTTCATGCACGGCATCAAGGTGCCGATGGCGAAGAACGATATCGACAACCTGTCCGAGGAAGCGCGCAAGACAACGCAGGAGAAGGCCGAGCAGGGCATGTCTCCGAACAAATGCCCGCCTTGGCTGTCGCAACGTCACCGGGCCGGACGGCAACAAGATCATCGCCGCCGAACGGGCGCTCGCGCCGCTCATCGTCAAGCTGTTCGAATGGGATGCGCGCGGCGCCATTTCGCTTAAAGGAGGCGGCGCGCAAGGCGCATGCGGCGGGCCTCGCCCAACCCAAGAGTGGCCCCAAGGTGCCGGTCCGACTGTTTGCTTCTGTTTGCTTCCTTGCCCTTGACCTGCGGCGTCGCCACGCCAGTCCGTCAGCCGTTTTTTGATCCGTCGGCGGAAACGGCCGCGTCCGCGGCGCGCGCTGCGGCCGCCGGGGAGGCGAAGACGGCCAAAACCGAGATTTGGCTGGGGCGCTAGGATTCGAACCTAGACAGGCAGAGTCAGAGTCTGCAGTGCTACCGTTACACCACGCCCCAGCAGTCCGGCATGACGAGG
>JADGGK010000094.1 GCA_019689975.1 Pseudolabrys sp. | reverse complement strand
GCCGCGTGGCGCGGCCCGCAACGGGCCTCTCGCCACGACGGCGCCGAGGCAATCCGATGCGAATCCGCCCTCGCGCGGAGCGCTCAGCGCTCGCGCGCCGCGCTCCACGCCACGCGCGGAATGTCCGAACGGCTGATGCCGATATCGGCGAGCTCGCGATCGCCGAGGCGATTGAGCTCGTTGAGGCTCTGCTGATACCGCCGCCATTCGCGGATCAGGCGGATAATGGTGGCAAACATGGGGTCCTCGTCAGGTCTCGCTGAAGTTCCGCCGGCCGGAACCGGCGTGATCATTTGCACGCAAAATAAGCGCCGCTCCGGCGATTGAAAGCGTTGATGTTGCGCCGCAGCAATGCAGAATACGCATAGCTTAATTAATTGATAAATAGCGGTGAATCACCGTTGACCGGCCGTTGCGCCCGGCGCGCCGGGGGTTGTCGCAGCCGCCGTTACGCCCGGCGCCGGCGGCGCGCGGTCGGGCCGCCTTGCGCATGCGACCTTCGCTCTATTGACCGCCTTGGCGGGGGCCAATGTTGTGCCGGTCGTGGTTCTGGATCTGCGTGCCGCGCCTTGCGGCGGCACCATCGAAAAGGCTCGCCGATGATGTTGCCGCTGCGGATGCTCTATTTCGAGGACCTCGCGCCCGGCATGAGCGAGACCCTGCGCAAGACCGTTCGTTCCGCCGACGTGGTCGGCTTCGCCGAGGTCACGGGTGACCGCAATCCGATCCACCTGTCGGAACATTTCGCCGCCAGGACGCCGTTCGGGACGCGCATCGCGCACGGGCTCTATACCGCAAGCCTCATTTCCGCCGTGCTCGGCACGCGCCTGCCCGGTCCCGGCGCGGTTTATGTCTCGCAGACTTTGAACTTTCGTGCCCCGGTCAAGATCGGGGACACCGTCGAGGTGACCGTGGCGGTTGCCGAATTGGTGCCGGAGAAGTGCCGCGCGCGGCTCACCTGCATCTGCATGGTCGCGGGCGAGGTCGTGCTCGACGGCGAAGCCTGGGTGAAAGTGCCCTCGAAAGCGGACGGCGGCCGGCCGCCGCCGCGTCTCTGACGCGCGGTCCTCATCCGCGCGTGCGGGCGGTCGCGCCCCGAAGGCCGCACGCAAGGCCGACGGGCCGCCCGCGCGCGAGACGCAGGACCGTCAGCTTCCCGGGGGCGGCGCGAAGAAGCAGCGCGGGCTTCCGTCCGGCCGCTTGCAGCGCCAATAGGAACCGTCCGGGGAGGGAAGCGACTGGCTGTAGGGCACGACCTCATTGACCCGGTCTTGGCGCGTGGGACCGTCAGCGCTGTTGCCGGTGATCGCCGCGCCATAGGTCACCGTGCCGACGACCGAATAGCCTCCGGCGACCGCCTTCACCGCGCCCGGAGCGACGACGCCGCAATCCGAAGCGCCGCAGCACCATTCGCCCGCCGGATTTCTGTAGCCACCGCGGTTAATCCAAATATCGTGTGCGTGCGCGCCGGTCAGCGACGCGGCGAGGAGGAAAGCGTGCACAAGGAGTGTCGATCTGCGCAGCATTGGCGGCCTCCGATGAAAGCCCCCCGCGCGGCGTCTCCCGGTTCCTCCCGCTCTTTCTCCGGTTCCGGTAATGGATTCCCTGCGGAGTT
This sequence comes from Pseudolabrys sp., assembly GCA_019689975.1. GTDB lineage: Bacteria > Pseudomonadota > Alphaproteobacteria > Rhizobiales > Xanthobacteraceae > Pseudolabrys. Next base: position 8,911 of record JADGGK010000094.1, on the reverse strand, counting down.
GGTTCCCGCGGACAATCCTTTTGCACCCGACTTTGTGATCGGCTGTGACGAATCGTCATCAGCAAGCCATGCTAGCACAGACCCGATCTCGCGCCGGAGCCGTATGTGCAATGCAGAATGAAGACCCAAGGGCGGGAACGCGCGTCGGGGGCCCGCCGGAGATGGCGGTTGCGCGGCGCGGCGCCGGCGGACAAGGGGTGTCCCCGAGCCGTGCCTGGCAGCTTTGGCGCGACAAGCGCGGCCGAGTTTCGGCGCTGCGCATCGCCGCGCTCGCCTTGCTGCTGGGGCCGCTCGCCAAGGCCTTGGCCGAGACCGATGCCATTGCCCACGGCGCGCGGCCGATCAACGAGCTGATCCATCGCTCGGGCTTCTGGGCGCTCGTCTTCCTCGGGATCACGCTCGCCGTGACGCCGTTCCGTCATATCGCGCGCTACGGCAACCTTGTCGACGTGCGGCGGATGCTCGGTGTCGGTGCGTTCTGCTACATAGCCGCGCATCTCGGCCTGTTCATCGCCGACCAGAGCTACGATCTGGGCAAGGTCGTGCACGAGATCACCCATCGGGTCTACCTTGTCATCGGCGCGACCGCATGGATCGGACTCGCCGTGCTTGCCGCCACCTCCACCGACGGGATGATGCGCCGGCTCGGCGGCCTGCGCTGGCGCCGCCTGCATCAGCTCGTTTATGCGATCGCGCTGCTCGCGCTCGTCCACTACTTCCAGCAGACCAAGGCGGACGTCACGGTGCCGGTGTTCGTCTCCGGCCTGTTTCTCTGGTTGATGGCCTATCGGGTGCTCGCCTGGTGGCGCGACAGCCACGCCTTGTCCACGTCGAGCCTCGTGGCTCTCGCCATGGTGGTCGCGGCGCTGACCTTCGCCGGGGAGGCGATCGGTATCGGCATCGCCTTCCACGTCTCGCCGCTGACGGTGTTGAGCGTCGCGTTCGACGTCGATGCCGGGGTCAGGCCGGGTTGGCAGGTGCTGGCCGCCGGTCTTGCCGTCGCCGTTCTCGACGCGGCTTGCGCGCGGTGGCGTAGCCGCGACCCACGGCGGCTGAAGGCCGTGGCGGCGGAATAGCGAGCGACCCGGCGCTCGAGGGACGCCGCGCCGAGGGACGGCTCGGTCAGGTCAACAAATCCGCGTATTCCCGGTGACGCTCGATATAGCCTTTCACGAACGGGCAGCGCGGCACGATTTTGAGGCCCTCGACACGGGCGCGGTCAAGAATGCCCTTGACCAGCGCCGAGCCGATGCCGCGGCCCTCCAAGGCCTTCGGGACCTCCGTGTGCAGCAGCGTGAGCACGTGGCCCTCGCGCGTGTAATTCGAATAGGCGATCCGACCCTCGGCGTCGAGCTCGAAGCGGCGAAGGGCGGTATTATCGCGAATTGTGATGGCCATGGTCACATCCCTGCACGTCAAGTCTCACGCGGCAAGCTCATTCGCCTTCCCACGGCGGGGTTCGGCGATATCGTCCCGCCGTCGCAAGCGCAACAGTGGCCTCTCATGGCACGCGCATGGCGAGCGCACCACGGACCCGTCATCGCCAACCTGCCGCCGTTGCCGTTATCGCGAGCCGGAGCGCGATGGGGGCGAAGCAAGCGAAACGTGATATAATGCCCCTTGATTGAACCGTCGCCCGTGACCGGGCTCCTCGCAATGACGGCGCCGATTCAATCCGATCGGTGCCCCCCTCTACGCATGACAAGGTCTCGCATGCCTGACATTACGCTCTATCATGCCTCGCCTTCGCGCTCCTCGGTGACGCTCTGGATGCTGGAGGAGCTCGGCGAACCCTACGATGTCAAGCTGATCAGTCTCGCGGCTGGCGACAATCTCAAGCCCGATTTTCTCGCCATCAATCCCATGGGCAAGGTGCCGGCGCTGCGGCACGGCGACACGATCATCACCGAAATGGCGGCGATCTGTGCCTATCTTGCCGACGAATTTCCGGAAAAGAAGCTCGGCATAGCCGCGGGCACGCCGCGTCGCGGCCTCTATCTCAAGTGGCTGTTCTTCGGTCCGGGATGTCTCGAGCCGGCCCTGGTCGATCGCGCCGCGCCGCGCAAGGAGCCTGCGCGCCGCGCGATGCTCGGCTATGGCGACTTTGACACCTGCGTGGAGGTGGTGGCCAGGGCGGTGGAACGAGGACCCTGGCTCATGGGCGAACAATTCACCGCAGCCGACGTGGTCATCGGCGCCACCATCCGCTGGGGCATGCAGTTCAAGTTGCTGCCGGAACGTCCGGAGTTCTCCGCCTACGCGGCCCGCATCGCCGCGCGTCCGGCCGCGCAGCGCGCCGCGGCCAAAGACCGGGAGCTGGGGGCGGCGGCCTGAGGCGCCGTGCGCGACGGCGCTCACGCCGCGCGTTGCGCGAGCCGCTCCTGCAGCGCGAGCGCATCGGCCGTCGCCGCGCCGGCGGCCGTATTGTCGAAGATGCACCAGCAGCGGCGCCCGCGCCGGGCCGCCTCGGCGAGGCTGCGCGCGACGCTGTCGAGGCGTTCCGGTTCATAGTTGGAGTAATAGACGCGCGGCGACCCGTGCAGCCGATAATAGGCAAGGCCCTTCCATCCGCCCGGCTCGGCCGCCGTCGGCAGTAGCGGCGGGTCGACGGCCGCCCGCGCGATGCGAAATTCGGCAAGCAGCGCCTCGGCCTCGGCGGCGAACCAGTCGCTATGGCGCGGCTCGCACACCACATCCGCATCGAAGCGGGTCCGCAGGGCGGCGAAAAAACCGCGCGCGTCGTCGGCGTTGAAGCCGAGGCGTGGCGGGAACTGGAAGAGCAGCGGCCCGAGCTTGTCGCCGAGGCCGCCGACCTCGGCGACGAAAGCCTCGAGCGCGGCATGCGCGCCGAAGAGGCGCGGCCGGTGCGTGATCTCGCGCGGCGCCTTGACCGCGAATTCGAAATGATCCGGCACGGTTGCCGCCCAGCGCTCATAGGTCGCGCGCCGATGCGGCCGATGGAAGGAGGAGTTGATCTCGACCGCATTGAAACGCTGCGCGTAGCGCGCAAGCCGGCTCCCGGCAGGGGGAAACAACGCCGCGAGCGGCTTGGGGATCGCCCAGCCGGCGCAACCGATATGGTGCTCCGCGCCCCGCATCAGTTCGCGACCTGCCCCGCCGAAAGCTGCCGCGCGCCGTCACCCGATCGTCCTTGCCGGGGCTACTCCGCCGCGGCGATGCGCTTCTTTCCTCCCTGCGCGCGGCCGCGCGCCAGCACCGGGGCGAGGAATTGCCCGGTGTAACTGCGCTTGACCTTGACGATCTCCTCCGGCGGTCCGACGGCGACGATCTCGCCGCCCGCATCGCCGCCCTCGGGACCGAGATCGATGATCCAGTCGGCCGTCTTGAGGACGTCGAGATTGTGCTCGATGACGACGACCGTGTTGCCTTGATCGACCAGCTCGTGCAGCACGTCGAGCAGCTTGGCAACGTCGTGGAAATGCAGGCCGGTCGTGGGCTCGTCGAGAATATAGAGCGTGCGGCCGGTGGCGCGTCTGGCGAGCTCCTTGGCAAGCTTGACGCGCTGCGCTTCGCCGCCCGAGAGCGTTGTCGCCTGTTGGCCCACGTGGATGTAGTCGAGTCCGACGCGGTGCAGGAGCGCCAGTACGTCGCGCACACGCGGCACCGCTTTGAAGAATTCGAGCGCCTCCTCGACCGTCATGTCGAGCACGTCGGCGATCGACTTGCCTTTGAAGGTGACCTCGAGCGTTTCACGGTTGTAGCGCTTGCCCTTGCAGACGTCGCAGGTGACATAGACGTCCGGCAGGAAGTGCATCTCGATCTTGATCACCCCGTCTCCCTGACAGGCCTCGCAGCGGCCGCCCTTGACGTTGAACGAGAATCGGCCGGGCTCGTAGCCGCGCGCCTTGGATTCCGGCAGCCCGGCAAACCATTCGCGGATCGGCGTGAAGGCGCCGGTATAGGTGGCTGGATTCGAGCGCGGGGTGCGGCCGATGGGCGACTGGTCGATGTCGATAATCTTGTCGATATGCTCGAGGCCCTCGATGCGGTCATGCGGGGCAGGGCTGAGCGAGGCCCCGTTGAGCCTGCGCGCGACCGCGTTGTAGAGCGTGTCGATGAGCAGCGTCGACTTGCCGCCGCCGGACACGCCGGTCACGCAGGTGAAGAGACCGAGCGGGATTTCGACGGTGATGTTCTTCAAATTGTTGCCGCGCGCATTGACCACGCGCAGCAGGCGGCGCGGGTTGCGCGGCCGCCGCTCGGGTATCGGCACCGCCAGTTCGCCCGAGAGATACTTGCCCGTCAGGGATTGCGGCGCGGCGATGAGATCGGCGACGCCGCCTTGCGCGACGATGTGGCCGCCGTGGATGCCGGCGCCCGGGCCCAGGTCGAGCACGTGATCGGCGTGACGGATGGCGTCCTCGTCGTGCTCGACCACGATCACCGTATTGCCGAGGTCGCGCAGCCGCTTCAGCGTCTCGATGAGCCGCGCATTGTCGCGCTGGTGCAGCCCGATCGAGGGTTCATCCAGCACGTAGAGTACCCCGGTAAGGCCCGAACCGATCTGCGACGCAAGGCGGATGCGCTGGCTCTCGCCGCCGGAGAGCGTGCCCGACGCGCGGGAAAGAGTGAGATAATCAAGCCCCACATCGGCGAGGAAGCGCAGCCGTTCGCGGATCTCCTTGAGCACGCGGCCGCCGATCTCGTTCTGTTTGGCCGTAAGCTCGCCGGGCAGGGCGGCGAACCAGTCGCCGGCACGCCGTACGCTCATGTCGGCCACCTCCGCGATGGTGCGGCCGGCGATCTTCACGCACAGCGCCTCGGGTTTGAGCCGCGCGCCGCCGCAGGCCTTGCACGGCACGTCGGTGAAATAGCGCGCGAGGTCGTCGCGCGCCCACTCGCTTTCGGTCTCGCGGAATCGACGCTCGAGATTGGTGATGACGCCCTCGAACGGCTTGCGCGTGGTGTAGCCGCGCAAGCCGTCGTCATAGACGAACTTGATCTCCTCCTCGCCCGAGCCGAAAAGGATCACGTCCTGGACCTTCTTGGGTAGATCCTTCCATCGGGTATCGAGCGTGAAGCGGTAGTGCCTGCCGAGTGCCTCGAGCGTCTGCAGATAATAGGGCGAGGAAGATCTCGCCCACGGGGCGATCGCGCCTTTGCGCAGCGTGGCGTCGCGATCGGGGACCACGAGATCGGGGTCGATGTGCTGCTCGAGCCCGAGCCCGCCGCACGCGGGGCAGGCGCCGAAGGGATTGTTGAACGAGAACAGCCGCGGTTCGATCTCGGGAATGGTGAAGCCCGACACGGGGCAGGCGAATTTCTCGGAAAAGAGCAGGCGCGGCGGCCCGTCGCGTTGCGCGTGGATCTTGGCGATCAACTTTCCGCCCGCGGTCGCGCGCTCCCGTGCCCCGCGCTCGGCCTCGCCCTCGCGAGCCGGCTGCGGGGACTGCGGCGCGTCCGCCAGTTCCACCACTGCCAGTCCATCGGCAAGCTTGAGACACTGCTCGAGGGAATCCGCAAGCCGCGTGGCGATGCCCGCCTTCACCACCAAGCGGTCCACTACCACGTCGATGTCGTGGGCGATTTTCTTGTCGAGCGCCGGCGCGGCGGCGATCTCGTGGAACGAGCCGTCGATCTTCACGCGCTGATACCCCTTGCGCATGAACTCAGCGAGCTCTTTGCGATACTCGCCCTTCCGGCCGCGCACGACCGGCGCCAAGAGATAGATGCGCGTGCCCTCGGGCAGCGCGAGCACGCGGTCGACCATCTGCGACACGGTCTGGCTTTCGATCGGAAGCCCGGTTGCCGGCGAATAGGGGACGCCGACGCGCGCCCACAGCAGGCGCATGTAGTCGTAGATCTCGGTGACGGTGCCGACCGTCGAGCGCGGGTTCTTCGAGGTGGTCTTCTGCTCGATCGAAATGGCCGGCGAAAGCCCGTCGATCTGGTCGACGTCCGGCTTCTGCATCATCTCCAAGAACTGCCGGGCATAGGCGGAGAGCGACTCCACATAGCGGCGCTGACCCTCGGCATAGATCGTGTCGAAGGCGAGCGAGGACTTGCCGGAACCCGACAATCCGGTGAACACCACGAGCTTGTCGCGCGGGATGACGACGTCGATGTTTTTCAGGTTGTGCTCGCGCGCGCCGCGCACCGTGATGGCGCGGACCTCGGAGCGGGACGTGTCGGGGTTGTCGACCATGCAATCAGGGAAAAAGGGGGCTCGCGCGCGGTGTTCGCCATGCCGCATGCCGGAACGTAGTAGGAACGGTCGGCTTTTGCCAGGGCATCCGATGTCGTTGTCCCGTGGTCTTGCGGCCGGCACGCAACGTAAAGTCGCGCGGCTCGACCTCATGGACCAACAGAAGAGGCACGATCATGCGTCTGGACGGCAAGACCGCCATCATCATCGGCGCGGGGCAGGGCCCCGGAACCGGCATGGGCAACGGGCGCGCGACCGCCATCCGCTTCGTTGCGGAGGGCGCGCGCGTGCTCGCGGTCGATCGCGACCTTCCCTCGGCGCAGGAGACCTGCGCGATGGCCGCAAGCGGGAAGGGACGATGCGAGGCCTATGCGGCCGACGTCGTCGACGAGCGGGCGCTGCGGGAGATGATCGCGCATGCGCGACGCGCATGGGGCCGTATCGACATCCTTCATTACAATGTCGGCGTGTCCATTGCCGGCGGCGATGCGCCGCCCGATGCGATCGCGCAGGACGCCTTCGACCATATCGTCGCCGTCAACCTGCGCGGCATGGTGATGGCCTGCAAACACGTATTGCCGGTGATGCGCGCGCAGAAATCCGGCGTCATCCTCGGCATTTCCTCGATCGCGGCCTATGAGAACTACCCCTATGTCGCTTACAAGGCGACCAAGGCGGCGATGGTCGCCTATGTGCGGCAGCTGGCGATCCACGAGGCCGAAAACGGCATCCGCGCCAACGTCATCCTGCCGGGCCTGATGGACACGCCGATGGCGGTCGACACCCGCGCCCGCCATTCCGGCAAGAGCCGTGCCGAGGTGGCGGCGCTGCGCGACGCGCGCGTGCCGCTGCGGCGCAAGATGGGCACCGCCTGGGACGTCGCCAATGCGGCTCTTTTCCTCGCCTCCGACGAGGCCAATTTCATCACCGGCGTGGCGCTGCCGGTCGACGGCGGCGCGCTGGTGCGGATCGGGTGATGCGGGGCCGGAGCCGCGGGCGCGGGCGGCCGGTCCTGGCCGCACCGCAGCTCGCCCCTGCGGCGCCGGAAATGACCGGTGCCGAAAAAAGGACTTGCCGCCGCGCGCCGGCCGGTGCTAGAACAAACAGTGAACATATTTGGTGCGCCTACCCGGCCCGCGCATGGCTGCGGCGGCTCCGCGCGTTTTGCGTGGACAAGATGCGGAGGGTCGGCGCGGGCGGCGGGCGGAACGGATAGGGTGGTGGTCGGCGTCGGCTGCGGCCGGCGCGACGTCGAGCGCGGAGGGAGAGAGCGATGGCAGGCACTGTCAACAAGGTCATTCTGGTTGGCAATCTCGGTGCCGACCCCGAAGTCCGCCGCACGCAGGACGGCCGGCCGATCGTCACCCTGCGCGTCGCCACGTCCGAAATCTGGCGCGACAAGGCAACCGGCGAGCGGCGCGAGCGGACCGAATGGCACCGCGTGGTCATCTTCAACGAGAACCTTGCCAAGGTGGCGGAGCAGTACCTGAAGAAGGGCTCCAAGGTCTATCTCGAGGGCTCGTTGCAGACGCGCAAATGGCAGGACAAGGACGGCCAGGACCGTTATTCGACCGAGGTCGTCTTGCAGGGTTTCAATTCGCAACTCGCGCTGCTTGATCGCGCGGGCGGCGGGCCGGGCGGTGCGGAGGCGAATGGTGATTTCGGGGCCTCCGGCCCGGGCCTTGCCCGTGCCCGGCAACCGGCCCTCGCCGGCGCCGACAAACGCGACGATCTCGACGACGAGATTCCGTTCTGAACGCGCCGCGGGCGCGGGACGACGCGGTTGGGATTTGCGGACCGCGCCCGGCATTCCGCCGACCCCGTGCATGCCGCAAGCCGGGGCGGCGGAAGGCGGATGCGGTGTCATTGCGAGGCGTCATTGCGAAGAGCCCCGCATCGCGCGGCGCTCCGCAAGCGGCGAACTGGCGCCACGCCGCCATAACGGGCCAATATCACCGAGATCCGCGCTAGCCGAGCGCGAGGCGCACGCCGTCGATGACATATTGCACCGCGAGCGCGGCAAGCAGCACGCCGAGCAGCCGCGAGAGCACGATATTGCCGGTGATGCCGAGCAGGCGGGCGATGCGCGCCGCGAACAGGAAAGCCGCAACGCACAATGCGAGCACCGCCGCAATGACCGCGAGCAGGAGCACGAGCGCGGCGGCGCCTTCCTCGGCGCGGCCCGCGAGCAGCACGGTCGCCGTGATGGCGCCGGGTCCGGCGAGCAGCGGCACCGCGAGCGGGAAAGCGGCGATGTTGCGCACGCGTTCTTCCACCGCCTGTTCGGCCTGCTGCGATTGCCGTTCGATCCGCACGCCGAACACCATTTCCGAAGCGATGGAGAACAGCAGCAGACCGCCGGCGATGCGGAATGCCGGCAGCGTGATCGACAACATGCCGAGCAGCCAGTCGCCGATGAGCGCGCTGCCCATGAGCACCGCCGCCGCGATGAGCGGCGCGCGCCAGGCGACCGCGGCGCGTGCCTTGCGCGGCAGATCGTGGGTGACGGCAAGGAAGCTCGGCACGAGACCGATGGGATCGACCACCACGATCAGCGTGACGAAGGCGGAGATGACGAAATCCACACGCATGCGCAGGTCGAAGCTTAGGCGGTTTTCCTTGCCCCGGCTGGGGACAAAAAGCCGATTGTGAAAAAGCCGGGGCGGGCGCGCGGCGATCGGTGAGATTCCAGGTAAGATATTGTCATTATTGGTGGAATAACCGGGGCGGGAGGTGATCCGGGGG
>JADGGK010000093.1 GCA_019689975.1 Pseudolabrys sp. | reverse complement strand
CATTGCGAGGCGGCGCAAGCCGCCGAAGCAATCCAGGCGCGGCCCGCGGCTGCCGCGGCGGGGCGGGACGCGGCCGCCGAGACCGGCCCTAAAGGGTTGATTTCCCTCAACCAATCGGCGAGATTTGAATCAATTTTCTTTTAACGCGTAATCGGTGTTATAAATACGTGATCGATCGGCATTAAGAAAGACCGATCGTCGAATTCCAAGGAGAGCAAAAAAAGAAACGGTACGCGGTGCAGGCGCACCGAAAAGAAAAGTGCACGCGACCGAGTAAAGTTTTGTGGCGTTGGAGTGGGCAATGCCGAGCGGTGCGAAAGTTCTTGTCATTGAGGCGGACGATGCCTTGCGCGATCATATCTCTTCCGCGCTGGAAAACGAAGGCTTTAAGTCGCAGGTCGCGAAAAACGGCGTGCAGGCCCATGCGCTGCTTCGTTCCCTGCAATTCGATGCCGTCGTGTGCGCGGCCCAACTTCCCGACGGGGACGGCGAGCAGATTTTCCGCGAGACGCTTCCTTTTCTCGGCGCCACGCCGGTCATTTTCACCGCCGCGCACGCCACTCTCGATCAGGCGGTGCGGCTCATCAAGGCCGGCGCGCACGACTATCTGAAGAAGCCGAGCGACCCGCAGGCGCTGGCCGCGCGGGTCAAGCATGCGATCGACGCGCGCGCGGCGCGACCGGAGAAAAACGTCTGGCCCGAGCCGGTGATGGTATCGCCCGTGATGCTCGAGTTGAAGCAGCGCGCGGAGCGGCTCGCGGCGAGCACGGTCGGCGTGCTCATCGTCGGCGAGGCAGGCAGCGGCAAGGAGATCATCGCCCGTTATATCCATCGGCTCTCGACGCGTGCCGAGGCGCCGTTCATCGCCGTTCGCTGCGGCAGCCTCGCCGGACAGGACGGAGAGAAGCTCTTTTTCGGTGAGGCAGGGCATCTTTCGCCGAACCGCAACGGGCTGCAGCGCGGCGCGCTGGAAGAGGCGCTCGGCGGTACGCTCCTGCTCGACGAGATCAGCGAGTTGCCGCCGGGCCTGCAAGGCGCGCTGATCCAGGCGCTCGAACGGCGAGCCTTCAAGCGCGTGGGGGACGCGGCGACGGAGCTGCCCCTGACGGCGCGCGTGCTCGCCACCTCGCGTTTTACGGCGGCCCGATTGCGCGACCGGTTGACGCCGGATCTCGTCGACCGCCTCGCGATCGTCGAGCTCGCGGTGCCGCCGCTGCGGCAGCGGCCGGCCGACATCGAGCCGCTGGTGCATGCGATGCTGCCCGCCATCGCTTCCGAAGTCGGCAAACCGGTGCCGGTCGTCGAGACGGAGGCCTTCGCCGCCATGCGCGTGCATGACTGGCCCGGCAATGTGCGGGAGCTGCGCAACCGGCTCATGCGGGCGCTGATCTTCGCCGCAAGCGGCAGCATCGGCCTGGCTGACCTCTTTCCCTCCGAGGTCGGGGACGGCATCGCCTCGCCCCACAAGTTGACGCTGAACGGCGCGCGGGTCGAGGCCGAGCGCGAGCGCATCGTGGAGGCGCTGGCGCTGAACCAGGGACGCATCGGGCGCGCCGCGGAAAGCCTCGGCATATCGCGCGTCACGCTGTGGACGAAGATGAAGCGCCTGGGGATTTCGCCGTCGCATGTCCGCCCGGCGAGCGAGCCGGCGTGCGGCTGAGATCGCCCGCATGCCCGGTCCCGGCTTGCCCGCATGCCGGCGGGCGTCTACCACTGGCGCCGCGCGCGAGTTCCTGCGCGTCGGTTCGGCCATGAAACGGGGTCTGTTCCTCTTCGGTCTCCTGCTGGCGGCGCTGCCTGCGGCGCTTCACGCCGAGACGCGCGTCGTGGAGCGGCATTACCAGGGCAGGACCGACACGGAGATCAAGGTCGGGGTGTTCACCAGCATCCACGGCAACTGCACGCCGGCGCCCCTGCCGGTGGTGCGGCTTGCCGTCGCGCCGGTCCACGGCCGCGTCTCCGTCAGGCAGGTACGGCTGCGCGCGACCAATGTCCGCAACTGTCTCGGCCTCGAGCTTCCCGCCTTTCTTGCCGTCTATCGCTCCGCCCCCGGCTTCGTCGGCGAGGATTCCCTGACCATCGAGGTGATCGGTTCGAAGGGCAGGAGCGAGCTGCAGCGGATCAAGGTGACGGTCACGGGGCGCGACGCCGGGCGGGGCATCTGACGACCGCCGCGGCGGGCGCGGGCAGGCGGCGGGTTGAAGCCGGCCGCCGGACATGGTTAAGTCATGCGGCGCGACATGCTTTATATCTCTTTATATCTATCACTTCGGTTTCGACGACAGGGGGGATGCATGCGGATCGCGAAGCTCTTGACCGTCGCGGCGCTCCTGATCGGCGCAGGACTGCCCGCACAGGCGGCGGATCTCGCCGTCCCGCGCCAGCAGCAAACGACCGCGGCGCCGCGACCGGCGCCGGCCGAGGCGGCCTGCCTGCGCTGGGTGGAGCAGACCTATTCCTGGTACAATTATTGCGATCCGGTGCCCTATTACGGCCGCCAGAAGGCTACGTGGCTCGGTCTCTTCTGAGCCCCGCGCCGGCAGGGTGGACGGACGGGCAGTCCGGTCAGTCCTGCTCGACCGTGCACGCCACCGCGTAAGGCCGGCCCCAGTTGAGCACCGCCTCGCCGCGCGTGCCGTCGAACCACACGCCGGCTCCGGCATAGCGGTAACCGACGCCCATCGGCACCAGGCGCAGATGCACGGCACGGCCCCGGCCCGTGTTGAGCAGATAGCCCGTCACCAGATCGTTCTCGCGCGAGACCGCGAGCGGCCGCAGCGGGTAGTTCCTGCCGTCCTCGCATGCAAGCCACATGCGCGCCGGCGCCGCCTCGCGCTCCGCCTCGGCGGCCGCCGCCGGCAGCGGCGCCACCAATGCCGCGCCCATCAGCGCCGCCGCGACCGGTACATTGGCTATGAGTCGCAACCCCTGAGCGTTCATCCCCGCCTCCCCGAAAAGTAAATTGTTGCAGATCGTCCGCCGGCGCACAAGGGAGCGTCAAAGCGCCGGCGATCGGGAATCGCTTAAGGGCGCGGCGCCCCGCAAGCGGGCGCGCGGGGCCGGAATCGGCCGCCGCCCCGCCTGTCGGCCCTTAACCTCACGCAAATAAAGGCCTTTTTTAACCTTAACGGGGCGCTAACGCCGCTTGACCCGCGCTCCCGGAAGCGTCTAGGCTTTTCCTCAATTCGGGGCGAATTTTTAAAGACTTTATTTCCAGTCACCCAGTCCGCGCCCGGCTGGCTGACCGCGGCGCGAGGACATCATGAATGCTCGCTTTGTAGTTGCGCAAGCGCAGCCCGGTTCGGGCAGCGCGCCGGTTCACGTGATCAAGATCACCAAGCCGCCGGCGGGTCAGACCGAGATCTACCAGGCGAGCTTCGACGGCACGGTGAAGATCGACTTCACCGCCATCGCCAACCTGCCGCTCACCTTCTACCACGACAGCAAGGACCAGACGCTGCACATCATCTTCGCCGACGGCAGCCAGGCGATCATCCAGCCGTTCTTCGATTCGACCGGCAACGTGCTGTCGAACCTGCTCGTCGAGGTGGCTCCCGACCAGGATCTCACCGGCCTGCAGTTCGCCCAGCAGTTCCCGATCACGGAAGACCAGTCGGTGCTGCCGGCCGCCGGCGGCAATGTCAGCTCGGGCGCCGATTTCCACAACCCGACCGTCGATCCGCTCTTGGTGGGCCCGTTCCTGCCGCTGCTGCCGCCGGAGGAATTGCCGCCGATCGAGTTTCACGAGCTGCAAAACGCGCTCACCGAGATCAACCTGATTCCCACCGTCTCGGGCCACGTCTTCGGCGTGGTCGAGGAGGAACAGCTCAATCCCGAGGTGCTCAGCCAGCCGACCGAGGCCGGGTTCGGCAACGAGGACACGCATGACGCCTCCGGCAACGACCACGACACGTCGTCGGATTCCAACATCACCACCCTGGTTTTCAGCGGCACGCTCGCCGGCCTGGTGGTCGGCGGCGATCTCCCGATCACCTTCCTCGTCAATACGGTTGCGGACGGCACGATCGTCAAGGATTCCGCCGGCAACGACGTCACCTCGATCGGCGAGGTCGTCCGCTACCACGTCGTCGATGCCCATACGATCGAAGGCTGGACCTCGTTCGGCAGCGAGGACGCCCGCCTCATCTTCACGCTGGTCGTCAATGCGGACGGCACCTTCACCTTCACGCTCAACGACCAGATCGATCATCCGATCCACACGCACGACGACGGCCAGGGCTTCGGCGAGGAGACGCTGAACCTCGATCTGTCGAACGCGATCCATGCGCATGATGCCAACGGCGATCAGGTCAGCTTCCCGCAGAACACCTTCGACATCGGCGTGATCGACGACACGCCGGTGGCGCACGACACGGTGCCGGGTTCGTTTGACGGCGAGAAGTTCTTCCCGGCGCCGCCGCTCGACGACGAGGATCAGGCGTCCGGCATCGCCGGCGGCCCCGGCGACGACGGCTCCGGCACGAGCGTCTCCGGCAGTCTTGATTTTTCGCCCGGCGCGGACAATTACGGCGCGGTGTCCTTCGCCGCGAGCGTCGTCGTGAGCGCGACCGACGGCGTCCAGTCGACACCGATCGACCAGCTTCAGGCCATCTGGGTCGATGCCGACGGCATCGGCCACAAGGAGGACGTGACGCTGACCTGGACGCCCGACGGCTCAGGCGGCGGCACGCTCACCGGCACCACCACGCATTTCGACAGCGGCCACCCCGCGTTCACGCTGACGGTCGACAAATTCGGCGACTACACCTTCACGCTCAACGCGCCTCTGGCGCATCCCTTCACCGACGATCCGAACCAGGCGGAAACGCAGACCGAGTTCGAAGACAATCTGCAGCTCACCTTCACCTATACCGTGACCGACGGCGACGGCGATCAGGCCGACGCGCATCTGACCATCAATGTCGACGACGACGTGCCGACGCTTTCGATCGAGGCGGGATCGGGCACGGTGGTGGTCCACGACGAGACGCCCGGAATCCAGCTTGCGGACGAGGTTCACTTCACCGACCTGCCGAGCGACGTGCAGACGGCCTTCAACGGCATAGCCAACAAGGGCAATGACCCCGATGTCGGCGACGATCACGGCGCCATCGGCTATGCGGTGGGCGCGCTCGGCCTCGCCCACGTGGACGCGAACTACGGCGCCGACGGCGCCGCGGTGAGCCAAGCGATCACATACGCGCTCACTTTGCCGCAGGGCAACGGCGTCGATTCCGGCCTGAAGACGACCGAGGGCCAGACCATCTATCTCTTCCAGCAGACCATCAACCGCCTCGATGTGATCGTCGGCCGCATCGACGCCGACCACGATCTCGCCGAGGACAGCCAGCCCGGCCATTTCGACAATTTCGATCTGCACGATCCCGACGACGCGGCGGCCTTCGCCATCACCATCGATCCGAACACGGGGGTCGTGTATCTCGCGCAATATCTCTCGCTGCAGCACGGCTCCGCCGACATCAACGGCGACAGCAGCGAGCCGGTCTCGCTTGCGAGCGGCACGCTGTCGCTTTCGGTGACGATCACCGACGGCGACGGCGACAGCATCACGCAGACCGCGGATGTCGGGGGCGAGATCCAGTTCCTCGACGACGGGCCTTCCGTCTCCGTCGACGTCGACCGCCACTTCAAGGTGGTGCTCGACGAGCAGCCGGGCGTGCAGTCGTCGGACGACGACACGAGCTCCTCCTCGGTGCGCCACCTGTTCGACGGCGTGACCAACACGGGAAGCGATCCCGACGTGTCGCCCAAGGACCACGGCGCCATCAATTTTGCCGTGAGCAACCAGGCCGCGCTCGACGTCCACCCCGTCTTCGGCGCCGACGGCCCCAAGGACGACAACCACAACGGCCATGCCGACAGCGACGCGATCGCCTATTCGCTGACCCTCAACGGCGTGAGCGGGAAGGTCGATTCCGGGCTCACCACCACCGACGGCAAGCACATCCTGCTCCGGCAGGAGGGCGACCTGATCGTCGGCCGCGTCGACGCCGACGGCAACGGCTCGGTCGACGGCAACGACAAGGCCGCCTTCGCGATCGCCGTCACCGACGACGGTCACGTCGCCACCGCGCTGTGGCTGTCGCTGCACCATGGCGACACGAGCCACACCGACGACCAGGACATCGTTGAGCTCAGTTCCGGTACGGTCAGCGTCACCGTCACCGTCACCGACGGCGACCACGACACCGCCTCGGCCTCCGCCGACATTTCGGGGCTGATCCGGTTCGAGGACGACGGGCCGAGCGCCAAGTCGAACGACACGGTCGTGGTCGAAGACGACGATCTCGCGAACGGCATCGACGGCGGCCCGGGCGACGATAAGGCGCCGCAGAATACGACCGGCACCCTCGGCCACGACTACGGCGCCGACGGTCCCGGCGGCATCACGCTGCTCGGCGCCAATCTGCCCAACAACAGCTTCTCGGTGCACTCCAACGACGGCACCACGCTGATCATCCAGCAGCTGCAAAACGGCCAAAACGTCGACGTGCTGAAGATCGTGATCACCGATCCCACGACCGGCGCCTACCAGGTCACGCAGCTGCACGCGATCGACCATCCCGGTCACGACGATCCGAACAAGGCGGGAACGCAGACCTCCTACGAGGACAATCTCGACTTCATAGTGAACTACCGCGTCACCGACGGCGACGGCGACCATGCCGACGGCTCGATCAAGATCGACGTCGACGACGACTCTCCCGATCCGCACGTCACGCTCGCCTCGGGCACGCTCATTCACGACGAGACGCCGGGGATCGACGGCGGCAGCAACGACGTCGCGCCGAGCACCACGCTCGATGCGCTGTTCGCGGCGGTGACCAACAAGGGCAACGACCCGGACGTCGCGGACCTGCCGGGCGAGGACGCCGTCATCGGCTACGCGCAGCAGAACGCCAGCGCGCTCGTCACCGTCGACCCGCGCTACGGCGCCGACGGCCCCGGCAGCGTTAGCTACGGACTCGCTCTTTCAAGCGATGGCGTGTTGTCCGGCCTGCAGACCACGGACGGCCACGACATCGCATTGTTCAAGGTGAACGACCACCTGATCGTGGGCCGCTTCGACGGCTCCGATTCCGGTACGACGATCGGCACGAATGACCCGGCCGCCTTCGCGATCAACATCGATCCGACCACGGGCCTGATCACCGTCGTGCAGTACATGTCGATCAAGCACGACGACCGCGGCGATCCGAACGAGTCGAACGACAACGGCACCAACACCAACGATGCGCCGCCCGACGATTCGCCGAACCCGGTGCAGCAGTGGATCACGGACAACGCCTTGAAGCTGACGGTGACCGTCACCGATCACGACGGCGATTCGGTCACGACGTCGACGAATATCGGCCACAAGATCATCTTCCTCGACGACGGGCCGACGGTGGCAGGCGTCACGACCGATACCGGTCCGAACCTGATTCAGAACGGCAGCTTCGAGCAGGGTCACGACGAGCTCGGAACGAACGACTGGAGCATTTACCAATTGCTGCCCGGCTGGACATGGGGGCCGGATCACGTTCCCTTCGAGGTGCAGACGAGCAGCGCCGGCGGCCTTGCGGCCGAGGACGGCACCGCGCTCATCGAGCTCGACGGCGATACGCAGGGGAATCCCGGTCATCAACCGCCGCAGGGTACTCCGGATCCGAACCATACCAACGCCACCATCGAACAGGCGGTCGCCGGCACCGTCGCCGGCCAGACCTACGAGCTCACCTTCTATTATTCGCCGCGCCCGGGACACAGCGCCAACGACGACAGCGGCCTCAAGGTGCTGTGGAACGGGACGGTCATCGACGAGATCGACTCGAGCAATCTCGGCGTCGGCTGGCAAAAGATCACGTTGCACGTGGTCGCTACGGGCAATGACACGCTCGCCTTCCAGGCGACGGGCTCGGAAGACGAGTTTGGCGCGCTTATCGACAATGTCAGCCTCAACGCGGTGACCATTCTCGACGACGAGGACACGACGCTTTCTCCGGCGGTCGAGATCCAGGGCGGTCCGGGCGACGACGGCCACGGCGTGGTGGCGCATGGCACCATCAATTTCAACGCCGGCGCCGACGGTCTCGCTTCGATCGTCGTCAGCGGCCCCGCGGGCCTGAAGGCGATCTTCGTCGATTCCAATGGCATCGGCCATCCGGAAGACGTCAGCTATGCATGGACGCCCGACGGTTCCGGCGGCGGCACGCTCACCGGCACCACCACGCATTTCGGCAGCGGCAACCCGGTGTTCACGCTTACGGTCGACAATGGCGGCCACTACACCTTCACGCTCAACGCGCCGCTCGATCACCCGCTCACCGACGACCCGTCAACCGACACGGTCGAAACCTCCTTCGAGGACAATCTCAATCTCGGCTTCGGTTTCACCATCACCGACGGTGACGGCGATACTGCGAGCGGCACGCTCACCATCAATGTCGACGACGATTCCCCGGCCTTCCTCGCCGGCGGCATCGAGGATGCGACGGTTAGCAGCCTCAACACGCCGGTCACGGAAAGCCTCAATCTTGCCTTCGGCGCCGACGGCGAGAACGCGGACCATGGTCTCGTCATCAGCGCCTGGCCGGATCTGCCGGGCGTCACCGAGACGTTGTCATCGGACGGCAAGACGTTGACCGCCACCATCGACGGCACCAACGGCGAGGGGCCGGACGACGTCCTCTATGTCCTCAAGCTCAACGACGACGGCACCTATACCTTCACCCAGGAAAATTCGTTGCCGGGCGGCACCAGCGTGCTGCCCACCGTTACGCTCAGCGACGCCTACGGACCGGTCGCAAGCCACGATTACGACGGGTTCACGTTGAACGGCCTCGGCGGCGGTCTGCTCAACGGTTCCAGCGCCGGAGTGGGCGTCAACGACAACAACATGAACCCCGGCGACCAGTTCCAGATCGTCTTCGACAACCCGATGCAGTCGGCCATTCTGGGAATCGACTTCGCCGGCAACGGTCATCTTCATCTGCATTGGATCGCGCGCGACGCGGGCGGCAATCAGGTCGACTCCGGAAACACCGCGAGCTTCAATGCTGACGGATCGATCACCATCGATCCCATGACGTCGTTCTCCAAGCTCGACATAAAGGTCGTGCTTGACGACGGCAATCCGAACTCGCCGAAATTCAAACTCACCAGCATCGGCGGCGACACCGAGAGCGTCACGCCGATCGACAGCCTGACCTTCCAGGTCACCGGCACCGACGGCGACGGCGACGCGGTTGCCGACTCGTTCAACGTCCACCTTGCCACGGTCCCGCCGCTCGCCGCCAGCGGCACCTTCAGCGGCACGGTGGAGGAGGAAGAGCTCGGCAATACCGCCCACACGGCCACCTTTGCCTCGAGCTTCATCGGCAACGAGGACACGACGGCGACACCGGACAACGACGCCGACACCGGAAGCAACTTCCACGTGACCACCAACGTGGCGTTGGGCACGGACATCGTGACCGGCGGCATCGGCCCCTACACTTTCAGCTTCGACAGCGGCGTGGAAGGCCACCATGCCCAGTTCACCGATGCCTCCAACGTGACCTCGCAGGGCGCCGACGTGCTCTGGCACGTCGTCGACAGCGATACGCTTTACGGCTACGTCGACAGCAACCACAGCGGCGGCTACGACAACGGCGACCGCGTGGTGTTCGAGTTCGACGTCAACTCGGTGAGCGGCTCGGGCACGTTCACGCTCTACGACAACATCGACCACACGTTCGGCGACAACGTCGAAGGCACGCAGACGCTCAGCCTCGACGGCCTGGTGCACGTCGCCGACAGCGAGCCGACGCCGCAGACGCTGGCGCTCGACGGCTCGGTCGACATCATCGACGACACGCCGGTGGCGACCAACGACCACCGGGAGACGACCGAAGGCTCCAAGCCGACGATGAACGCCATCCTCGTGCTCGATTTCTCGTTGAGCATGGGCGACACGGTGCCCAACACCGGCGGCAAGACGCGCCTTCAGTTGATGAAGGAGGCGGTTCACGACTTCCTCACCAATCCCGACGTGACCTTCAACCAGGTCACGGTCTACACGTTCGGCATCGGCGCCTCGCTGCTCGGTCAGTTCTCGGATCCGGCGGCGGCCGACGCCGCGATCAGCGCGTTGAACACGCTTTCGGCCGGCACGAACTACGCCGCCGCGACCAGCCTCGTCGACAGCAATTCCGGCAACGGCTATCCGAACCTGAGCCATCCGCCGGCCGACATCACCAATCTCTACTTCCTGAGCGACGGCGACCCCACCGGCGGCACCGGCTTGACCTCCGCGCAAGAAACAGCCTGGACGAACTTCCTCAACGACAGCGGTAACGATCCCGACTACCCGCCGATCGACAAGGTCTACGCGATCGGTTTCAGCGATATCAACAGCACGACCTTCCTGGCTCAGATCGCGCCGCGCTCGGGAGACGTCGCGGAAATCGTCAGCGATCCGACCGCCTTGTCGTCGACTCTGACCGGCACGCTCCCGCCGCCCGAGACCACGGGCAACGTCCTTACCGACGGCACGCCGCACGACGGCTTCGGCGCCGACGGGCCGCATATGGTCA
>JADGGK010000092.1 GCA_019689975.1 Pseudolabrys sp. | reverse complement strand
ATGGCGCAAGCGCGCTGCATCTCAGCCGTCCACGACCGGATCGCAAGCCTCGTCCGCAGCATTCCCGCCGCCGAATGCGCCAACTACCTCCGCAACGCCGGTTATGCTTCCATCTAATCCTGAAAGGCTCCAATTCGGAAATCGCCGGTTCTCGAAAATCTGCCGAAGTGATGGGAGATGGCCCTATTGCACGAGCGGGGTTGCCGCCGTCTCGAGGTCGATCCCTTCGATGTGTGCCTGTCCGGCGAGCAGGCTCACATATTGGCGGAGCGCCTTCTCCTCGACACGCGCCCGCAGCCGCGCGGCAATAGCCTCCCGCACGGCCTCGAAGGGAAGGGTGCGGCCGGGAATGCGTTGATCAACGGCCACGATGTGGAAGCCGAATCGCGTCCTGACGAGCTCGCGAAGGATGCCGATCGGGCCTAAGCGAAACAGGGCGGCCTCGAACTCGGGCACGGTGTCGCCCCGTCCGATTTGCCCGAGATTTCCGCCGTGCTGCCCCGAAGGGCAATTGGAAAGCTCTCGCGCCATGGTCGCGAATCGTTCCGGCTCGGCCAGCAAAATGCGCAACGTATGCTCGGCGCGGGCACGCACCTGTGGCACGTTCACCCGCGGTGTGATTTGAAACAGAATGTGGCGCGCACACACAAGGTCGCCGCTCGTAAATTCGGGGCGGTGCTGATCATAGTATCGTCGGCATTCCGCCTCGGTCGGCTCGGGCGTCGTGACTTCCTCCGCAAGAAGCATTTCGATCGCCGCATCGATCGCGCTTCGATCGATCACCGCGGGATCGAGCAATCCGCGCGCGACGGCCCGCTGGCGCAACAACTCGCGAGTCGCCGCAAACTGTGGCGACGCCGTGCCGTCCACCGGCGCCTCAACGCCGTTCACCAAGATCCTCATGAGCGCACTGGCTCCTTCGCGCGCGTCAGCGGCGTGCGGACGATCTGATAGGGGCGGAACAGATAGGCAAGGGCTCCCGCTCCGCTCCAAATATGGATCATCCGCGTAAAGGGGGAGATCAAGAACAGCGTAAAGCCGAGCAGGATGTGGAGCTTGTAGGTCAGCGGAACGTCGACCATAAGGGCCGCCGCACCGCCGTCGAGAGTCACAATACCCTTCACATAGTCGGTCAGCCTTTCGAACAAGGCGCCATCCATGTGATAGGCCGATAAAGGCACCGTCAGCAAGCCGAGCGCGAGCTGCAGCCACAACATGAAAACGACCACGATGTCCCATTTGCGGCTGTTCAGGCGAATGCGAGGATCGGCAAGCCGGCGATGCACGAGGATCGTCAGGCCGACGATCGCGACGAGGCCGGCAATGCCGCCCACGACCATGGCCAGAAGCTGGTGCATCGCCGGCGTCAAGGCCCAATTGACGGCCCAATGTGGCGCAAGGAAACCCACGAAGTGCCCGATGATGACGACGATGACGCCGTAATGAAACAGGTTCGAGCCGATCCGCAGCTGGCGCTTGCGCAGAAACTGCGAGGAGTCACTCTTCCATGTATAGGGCTCGCGGTCGAAGCGGATCAGGCTGCCGATGAGCAATGTCGCAAGACAGACATAGGGGTAGACACCGAACAGGAGCGTGTTCACGTAAGGATGGGTCAGCATCGCGGCCTCCCGATTTCTCATGGTCTCGTTGGGCCCAGGGCGGCCCGGTCGGCGAAAGCCGGCTGCTCCGCCCAGTCGCGGTCGAGCGTCTCCGGTCGCTCGAAAACCGGCGGAATCTTCTCGGCATCGATTGCGCGTTCGCCGGCAATGACGAGGAGTGCCTGCAAAACCGCCGCATAACGGCTTCGTCGCGCAAGCAGCGATCGGCAAATGGCCGCGAGAATTCCCGCGCAATCGGCAAGCAATTCTCGCGCCTCGGCGAGATCGCGGCGGCTGAGATATTCGAGAAGGACGGGCAGATAATCGGGCAGCTCGCGCGTCGCGAGCTCGAATCCTGCCGCCTCGTAAAGGCGCTTTAGCTCCACCATCGCCTGGCCGCGGTCGCGACTGTCCCCATGCAGGTGTTCGAACAGATTGAGCGAGAGCGCGCGGCCGCGGTCGAAGAGATCGACGTATCGTTCCTCTGCGCTCATCAAGTCGCCGCTGCCGATCTCTTCGATGAGCCGCATCAGCTCCGCGCGCTGCGCCGGCGGAACAAGCGGCGAATCGGCAATGACGCGCCCGATCTCTGGCAAGGCTTGACGCATCGACTCCGTCGGATAGGAGAGAAGCGCGCTGAAAGCCTTGAACACGAGCACGGCGACCCTCCTCAGGTATCCAGCGGCCGCACGGGGGTTAGCTTGCGCCGCCCCATCTTGCCTCCGAACAGCGTGGAATGCGGAGGTCCGAAGTCGCAACCGTTTCCGAAAGTGAAGCCGCAAGAGCCACGCAAGCCGTATGCGTCCTCGGCCTGTTCACGGTGGGTCGTCGGAATCACGAAGCGATCTTCGTAATTGGCGATGGCGAGATAGCGGTGCATCTCCTCGGCCTGCGCCACGGTGAGCCCTGCTTGCGTCAGGATGGCCTCGTCGCCGGTTGCGCCGAACTGGCGCTCGCGGAAATAGGCACGCATCGCGAGCAGCCGTTCGAGCGCGACCACGATCGGCTCCTCGGCGCCGGCGGTGAGCAAATTCGCGAGATAGCGGACCGGAATGCGCAGAGAGCGGACGTCGGGTATGCCTCCGCGGCTTTCGATGGCCCCGGCATTGGCATGGGACTGAATCGGCGATAGCGGGGGTACATACCAGACCATGGGCAGCGTCCGGTACTCCGGATGCAACGGAAACGCGATCTTCCATTCCACCGCCATTTTGTAGGCGGGCGAACGTTTGGCCGCTTCGAGCCAGTTTTCGGCAATGCCGTCGGCGCGAGCCTTGGCGGCGATCTCCGGATCGTTCGGGTCGAGGAACAGATCAAGCTGCGCTTGATAGAGATCGCGCTCGTCTTCGACCGAAGCCGCCTTCTCAATGCCGTCGGCGTCATAAAGCAGCACACCGAGATAGCGAATGCGGCCGACGCAAGTCTCGGAGCATACGGTCGGTTGCCCCGACTCGATGCGCGGGTAGCAGAAAATGCACTTTTCCGCTTTTCCAGAGGTCCAGTTGTAATAAATCTTTTTGTATGGACATCCGGAAATGCACATGCGCCAGCCTCGGCACTTGTCCTGGTCTATGAGGACGATGCCGTCCTCCTCACGCTTGTAGATTGAGCCGGAGGGACAGGACGCAACGCAGCTCGGGTTGAGGCAGTGCTCGCAAAGCCGCGGCAAATACATCATGAAGGTATTTTCGAACTGGCCGTAGATGTCCTTTTGCACCGCCTCGAAATTGTAATCCTGCGAGCGTTTGTCGAACTCGCCGCCAAGGATCTCCTCCCAATTCGGACCCCACTCGATCTTCTCCATGGGTCGACCGGTGACGAGCGAAAGCGGCCGCGCAACCGGGGCGGTCGGAAGCTCCGGCGCACTATGCAGATGCTCGTAGTCGAAGGTGAAGGGCTCGTAATAGTCGTCGACTTCCGGGAGGTTGGGATTGGCGAAGATGTTGGCGAGAATCGCCAGCCGCCCTCCCTGTCTTGGCACGATTTTTCCGTTTTTCTTGCGCTGCCATCCGCCTTTCCATCGGTCCTGGTTTTCCCAGTCCTTGGGATAGCCAATGCCAGGCTTGGTCTCGACGTTGTTGAACCAGGCATATTCCATGCCTTGGCGGGAGGTCCACACATTCTTGCAAGTAACGGAGCAGGTGTGGCAGCCGATGCACTTGTCGAGGTTCAGCACCATCGCGATCTGCGCGCGGATCTTCATGACGCAACCTCCTCCGCCACCGGATCGACCGGATTCGAATGGTCGAGCCATTCGATCTTGTTGAGCTTGCGCACGATGACGAATTCATCGCGGTTGGAGCCGACCGTGCCGTAATAGTTGAAGCCATAAGAGAGTTGTGCGTAGCCGCCAACCATGTGGGTAGGTTTGAGAACAGCCCGGGTAACCGAGTTGTGAATACCGCCGCGCTGACCGGTGATCTGCGAGCCGGGCACGTTCACGATTTTCTCCTGCGCGTGGTACATCAGACACATGCCCGGTTGCACCCGCTGACTCACGACGGCACGCGCGGTGATCGCGCCGTTGAGATTGAACAGTTCGATCCAGTCGTTGTCCACGATCCCCGCTGCCTTGGCGTCGGTTTCCGAGACCCACACGATCGGCCCACCGCGCGACAGCGTCAGCATCAAAAGGTTGTCGGTATAGGTGGAGTGAATGCCCCACTTCTGATGCGGGGTGATGAAATTCAGCACGATCTCCCTTTCGCCATTGCCGCGCTTGCCGAGCATGGCCGCGACAGTCCGGGTGTCGATCGGCGGCCGGTAGACGGCGAGGCTTTCGCCAAAGTCTCGGAACCAGCGGTGGTCTTGATAGAATTGCTGGCGCCCGCTCAATGTCCGCCAGGGGATGAGCTCGTTCACATTGGTGTAGCCGGCCGTGTAACTGACTTGTTCGCTCTCGATGCCTGACCAGGTGGGCGAAGAAATGATCTTGCGCGGTTGCGCCTGAATATCGCGAAAACTGATTTTTTCGTCCTCGCGCGCTTCCGCCAGATGTGCGTGATCCCGCCCCGTCACTTTGCCCAGCGCACGCCAAGCCTTCACCGCCACCTCGCCGTTCGTCTCGGGGGCGAGATGGAGAATCACTTCCGCGGCATCGATGTCCGTCTCGATCCGCGGCCGTCCTTTCGTGGGGCCGTCGCTGACAACGTAATTGAGCGCCGCGAGTCCCCTCACTTCCTTTTCGGTGTTCCAGGAAATGCCTTTGCCGCCGTTGCCGAGCGTGTCGGCGAGCGGTCCGAGGGCGGTGAAGCGCCGATAGGTGTTCGGGTAATCGCGCTCGACCAGCGTGATCTGCGGCGCCGTGACGCCGGGCACGAGGTCGCACTCGTTCTTCTTCCAGTCCTTGACATCGAAGGGCTGGGCTATTTCCGCGGGCGTATCGTGGAGAATCGGCGTCAGAACCACGTCGCGTTCAAGGCCGAGGTGCCCCACCGCAAGCTCCGAGAAACGCCGGGCAATACTTTTATAAATGTCCCAGTCGCTGCGGGCTTCCCACACAGGATCCACGGCCGCCGAGAGCGGGTGGATGAACGGATGCATATCCGACGTGTTCAGATCGTTCTTTTCGTACCAGGTGGCCGTGGGCAGCACGATGTCGGAGTAAAGACAGCTCGTCGACATGCGGAAATCGAGGGTGACGACGAGGTCGAGCTTGCCCTCCGGGGCCGGATCGCGCCAGGCGACTTCGAGCGGCTTTGCGCCATTCGTCTCGCCGAGATCCTTGCCCTGCAGGCCGTGCCGCGTGCCGAGAAAGTGGCGGAGGAAATATTCGTGTCCCTTGCCGGAGGAGCCGAACAGGTTCGAGCGCCAGATGAAAAGATTGCGCGGGAAGTTGCCAGGATTGTCCGGGTCCTCGCAGGCGAGCGCAATGCGCCCGGATCTCAAGCTCTCCGCCACATATCTTCTGACGTCGGTTCCGCTCTTTTCGGCTTCTGATGCGAGCCGCAACGGATTGACGTTAAGCTGGGGCGCTGAAGGCAACCAGCCCATGCGCTCGGCCCGCACGTTGAAGTCGATGAGGCTGCCGCGATAGGACGCAGGATCCGCGAGCGGCGAGAGCAACTCGGAGACGGATAGTTTTTCGTAACGCCATTGGTCGCTGTGGGCATAGAAGAATGACGTGCTGTTCATGTGCCGCGGCGGGCGCACCCAATCGAGCGCGAAGGCAAGCATCGTCCAGCCCGTCTGCGGGCGCAGTTTCTCCTGCCCCACATAATGCGCCCAGCCTCCGCCCGAGACGCCCACCGTGCCGCACATCATCAGCATGTTGATGATGCTGCGGTAGTTCATGTCCTGATGATACCAATGGTTCATGCCGGCGCCGATGATGACCATCGAGCGGCCCTGCGTTTTCTCCGCGTTCTCGGCAAAGCCGCGCGCCACCGCGATTGCACGATCGGCAGGAACGCCGGTGATGCGCTCCTGCCAGGCGGGCGTATAGGGCACGTTGTCGTCGTAACCCTTGGCGCACGCGCCGCCGAGACCGCGATCGAGCCCGTAATTGGCGCATAACAGGTCGAAGACGGTGGCGACGCAGGTCTCGCCGTCGGCGAGCCGCAGCCGGCGCACAGGTACGTTGCGCACGAGGACATCGGTGCCTTGATCGTTCTCGCGGAAACGCTCATGCGGCCGGCCGCCGAAATAGGGAAAGGCGACGGGGACGGCCTCGTCGTGTCGGTCGATCAAGCTCAGGGCAAGGCGGATATCGGCCCCAGTTTCTCCGTCCTTCTGTTCGAGGTTCCAACGTCCCGCCGCTTCGCCTTCGGCGGGCCAACGATAACCGATCGAGCCTTGGGGGACGACCGGCTTGCCGTCCGTTTCGGAGATGGCGACCGTTTTCCATGCCGCGCGGGGAGAGGATGGCGCCCCCGGCAGATCGCTCAAACGCACATACCGGTCGGGTATGAAGCGTTCGCCATCTTTTCGCAGCCGCACCAACAACGGCATGTCGGTGAAGCGGCGGCAGTAGTCCTGAAAATACGGAACTTGCCGATCAAGGAAGAATTCCTTGAGCACGACGTGGCCCATCGCCATCGCAAGGGCGGCGTCCGTGCCCTGCTTCGGATGCAGCCAGAGGTCGGACAGCTTGGCGACCTCGGAGTAGTCGGGAGTGATGGCGACCACCCTCGTGCCGTTGTAACGCGCTTCAACGAAGAAATGCGCATCGGGGGTCCGCGTCTGCGGTACGTTTGAGCCCCAGGCGATGATGTAGCCGGAATTGTACCAGTCGGCCGATTCGGGCACGTCCGTCTGCTCGCCCCAGGTCTGCGGGCTCGACGGAGGCAGGTCGCAATACCAGTCGTAGAACGACAGCAGCGTTCCCCCGATCAGGCTGAGATAACGCGTGCCCGCGGCATAAGAGACCATGGACATCGCCGGAATGGGAGAGAAGCCGACGACGCGGTCCGGCCCCCAGGTCTTGATTGTGTGGACGTTCGCCGCGGCAATGATCTCATTGACCTCTTCCCAGTTGGAGCGGACAAACCCTCCGCGCCCGCGCATGGATTTGTACGATTCCGCGACCGCAGGGTCGCCGACGATGGCGGCCCATGCTTCCACGGGACCGAGATTCTTGCGGAGCTCGCGCCAGGCTCTGAGCAGCCGTCCGCGTACCATCGGGTATTTCACGCGGCTCGCGCTGTAGAGATACCAGCTGTACGAGGCGCCGCGCGAGCAACCGCGCGGCTCGTGGTTCGGCATGCCGGCGCGCGTCCGCGGATAGTCGGTCTGCTGCGTTTCCCAGGTGACAACGCCGCTCTTGACGTAGATTTTCCACGAGCACGACCCAGTGCAGTTCACCCCATGGGTCGAACGGACGATTTTGTCATGCTGCCATCTCTGTCGATAGCCCTCTTCCCACAGCCGATCTTCGTCGCGCAATTCGCCATGGCCGTTTGCAAAGGGCTCGCGCCGCCGGGCGAGATAGGTCATGCGCTCGAGGAAGTGGCTCATGGGGGCTCTCCATGTCGCGGCTAATCGGTCGTCAGTCTACTGGATCTCCCGGGTGGCGATGCGGCCTTCGACCCAGATCTTCCACCAGCGCGGGCCTGCGCAATTTGTGCCATGGGCCGAGCTCATTATTTCACCATGCCGCAAGCGCTTGTGGTAATTTTCTTTCCAGAGTTGATCCGCGGGCGAGACGGTACCGCGGCCGGCATCGAATGCATCGGCGGCATGAGGCAAACACGTCAATCGGTCGAAAGAATGGCCCATCATGCGCAACTCCTAGGACGTCTTCGGGGTTGCCGATGTGCCCGCCTGCGCGGTCGCGCTGCCATCAAGACGCCAGAAGTAGACGGAGACCGCAACCGCCATGATCGCCAGCACAATGTAGGCGAAGAAGCCGCCGGCATAGCCGCTCGTTCCGAGCGCGTCGACCACGGCCCCGAGGAACGGCGGAATGAGGAAGCCGCCGAGCGCGCCCAACCCACCGACCAGACCGGCCGCACCGCCGACCGCTTCAGGTACAAATTGCGGCACCATCTTGAAGACAGCCGCATTGCCGACGCCCATGCCGAGGGCGATCAGTAGTTCGCCGGCAAGAGCTGACTGAAAATTGGTCGTGTAGGTCAACAGCAGGGCACCGACGAGCACGCCGATAAAGGCGAGGATCGCCGTGCGCGCGCCGCCAATCCGTTCGGAAAGCATGCCGCCGAACACGCGGACGATGGCGGCGAGAAGCGAGAACCCGAGTCCGCCCAACATGGCAGCGGATTTCACGTCCATATGGTGTAGGTTGGTCCAATAGGTCGGGAACCAAGCCGTCAGTGCGAGGAAGCCACCGAAGGAAACGAAGTAGAGCGCGACAAGACCCCAGGTGCGCGTGTCTTCGGCCGCGGTGATGACCGCCTGCCAGACATGCTCGTTGGGAAACAGCTCTTGGCCATATTCCCTGGCGATGCGGCGCGCTGCGTCCGAATCGTAGCCCTGCTGCCGGAGTTGGAAAAAATAGGCGTCGCGCGCAAGCCAAGCGTAAAGCCCCGTGCCAGCCAATAGGAAGCCAAACCAAGCGAAATACGAGCCAGCAAGGCCCCAGCTGGCGATCGCATAAGGCAAAAGAAGCGTGAAGATGCCCGGCGCCAGATTGCCGATGCCGCCATAGGCCCCGAGCACGGTACCTTGGCGCGACTGAGGGTACCAATAGGAAACCTGCGGAATGCCGACCGAGAATGACGCAACGCCACACCCGCTCAAAAAGCCGAACATCACGATGATCGGATAAGCGGCCGCCGTGAGGGTCTTGGCGGTCAGAAGAATGAACACCAGTCCCCACATGCCGACCAACGAGAGAGCGAGCAACGTCAGCATCGGCAAGCGACCGCCGACGCGATCCACCCAGGCGCCGAACGGGATGCGCAGCAGCGACCCGGTCAATTGCGGCGCCGCAACCAATAATCCTAGCGCCAGCCCGCTCAGATGCATCTGCTCCTGGAAAAACTTGGTGGCCGGGCCATAGAGCGACACGGCCGCAAAACCGATGAAAAACCCCCACGTCCCCATCCACAGGCCTCTCGCCGGCGTCCCGTAAAGTCGGTGCGACCCTGCGCCCGGCCGAGCATTCGCGATCGCTACAGTCATCCGTTCACCTCGCTGTCTCCGATTGAATTTTAAATTTGCCCCGGCTCCGTCACCGAGTTGGTTGGAATCGAGGGCGGCGTAGCATGCGGGGTGATCGACCTCGGATCATCGGACATAGGAGCTGCGGAAGAGAAGACCGCGCCATAATGCCGAGCCGATTCACCGGAAAACGGATCATCGAGTTCCCATGGTTGCACAGTGCGGGGCGAGGCCTGCCGACCGGTGCCGGCGGCACGGCATTGCTGGTCAGCTCCGCGCTATGGCCGGAGATGATCATGGCCGGCTTGCCGCATCGGACGGTGATCGATGCTGCAGGAACATCTTTAGGAACATCTTTGCTAATTCGCAAACAGACGCATTGGCCTGCACCGTAATCAGCGGGGAAACCATCAGGTCTCCGGCTTTCATAGGGCCTCTCCGTCATACTTAATTTAAAGACCACAATGGCCCGCAAGCGTCTTTGATGCAGGTCAATACGGACCTGGTACTCCGCATGCTAAAAATTAAAGTAAGAGGAAGGCTCGCATGAGCGCGGTCCGATCCAGACGACAACGGCAGGCCGCGGATAGGCATCGTTCCGATTCGTCCTTGGTACCCTGCAGATATGCGAGGATCCTGGTCGCTGTCGATCCTAGCCCGGCCTGCGAAGCGCGCGTCAGGCTTGCGGCAGGGCTGGCGGGCCGATTTGACGCCACGCTCATCGGGTGTTCGGCGCAGCCAGTCGTCGCCCCGCTTTATTTCGAGGCGACCGGAGCCGGCGTGGCGACAATCACCGAAATCGAGAAGCAACGCGCCAACAATGACCTCGCAAAGGCGAAGGAGCGGTTCATGCACGCGGCCGGCGCGGAGAACCGGCTTGAGTGGCGGCAAGAGCTCACCTTCCCGACCGACTTCATGGTCCAACAGGCTCGCGCAGCCGACCTCATTGTCGCAAGTCGCCCTTCCGCGCTATCAGCCTCCGTCGACCTCGACGTGGATGCCGGAGACCTGCTGATGCGGGCCGGACGGCCGGTCCTGTTTGTGCCGCCTCAAATCGATCATCTCTCCGCCAAACGCATCGTTGTTGGCTGGAAGGATAGCCGTGAAGCCCGTCGCGCCGTTATGGACAGCTTGCCGCTTCTCATATGCGCGACGGAGGTGAGCGTCTTATCGATCGGCAACGGCGATTGCGGCACCAAGGACGTCGCTGCCCTTCTCGAGGCACACGGAATCGCAGCATTTCCGGTCGACCGCGCCCCGGTTGGCGCCGATAGCGCGGACGACCTGCTGCGGTTCGCAGAAGGTGAAGGAGCCGACCTCATTGTCTGCGGCGGATACGGGCACAGCCGTGCGCGCGAGTGGATTTTCGGAGGCGTGACCCGACACCTGCTCGATCACGCGACCCTGTGCTGCCTCATGACCCATTGAAGCGTCAGCTCCTTCAGTGCATGGGCGGCTCGACCGTGGACCGAGTCCGCATGGTTGCGCTCCATCAAAGTGTTTTGGCCGCGGAACATGTGCCTTCTCCTTTGACGGTCGCCGTGCGCCGGCGGTCTGCGAAACAGGATCAGACCGTCATCAAAAGACGTTCTCGTCAATCTGCCAGTAGGCGGTTCGAAGGATGCCGCTCGCGACTATGCGATCTCGGTCTCGAACCTGTGCGAGAC
>JADGGK010000091.1 GCA_019689975.1 Pseudolabrys sp. | reverse complement strand
CGCAATGACGGGGAAGGGCGCGCGATGACCGGCGGGTCCCTAGCGCCGGAAGTCCCTGTGGCCGGCCCGTCGAGGCCGGCGGCGCGCGGCGTTACCGTCCTGCCGCGGACGTGGCGGCGCCGAGACGGCCGACGAGGGCATTGGCGCCGATGGCCAACACGAACAGCACGATCAGGTTGGCATACATGCGCGGCATGTCGAAGGTCGAATAGGCGTTGATGATGAGAAAGCCGATGCCCTTGTTGGACAATTTGGTCTCCGCGAGCAGCGTCCCGATCAAGGCGACGCCGAGACCGAGCCGCACTCCGTTCATGATCGGCTGACGCATGGCCGGCAGATAGATCTTCGCGACCATCTGCAGCTTGCCGGCGCGAAAACTCTTTCCGACGCGGATCAGCACCTTGTCGATCTGACGCATGCCGGCGGCGACGGACAAGGCGACCGGGAAGAAACAGGAAAGCGCGCCCAGCGCGACCTTCGACGGCGAATCGACCCCGAACCACATGATCATGACCGGGAAGAAAATGATCTTGGGCGTGGGACCCAAATAATAGAGATAGGGCTCGAAGGCGCGCGCGAGAAAACGGCTGGATCCGAGCAGAAGTCCGACGGCAAGGCCGGTGCCGCCGCCGATCGCGAGCGCGGCGACGACTTCGCCGGCGGTGACACCAAGGTGAAAATAATAGTCCTCGTGCGAGAGCAGCACGACGACGGCGCGGCCGATGGCGGGTAGCGAGGGCACGACGTCGCGGTAGAACCAGCCCGAACGCGAGAGCAGTTCCCAGACTGCCAGCAGCGCGAGGACGATCGCGGCGCGCAACAGCGTCACCGATGCGCTTTGCGGCTCGTACCAGGCGCTCCGCGTCAATCGATCGGCCTCAGCCATCGCTCGATGCGCTCCAGAATCACAAAGAACGCGACACTCACCAGAACAACGAAGAAGATCGCCGCATAGGTGCCGGCGAGATCGTATCGCTCGGCAAGATCGTTTATCAATTGACCGAGCCCGCCGGAATTGATGAGGAACTCGACGCCGACGATGTTGATCAGCGCAAAGATCAATCCGAGCCGTACGCCGACGAAGATCGTCGGCAACGCGGCGGGAAACAGGATCTTGCGGAACTGCTGTGCGCCGGTGAGATTGAAACTCCGGCCGACATCGACGAGCACCTTGCGGGTGGTCGACAGGCCCTCGATCGTCTTGAGGATGACGGGCGGAAGCGCGGCCACGAACCCGATCATGATGATCGTCCACGCATTGCGGCCAAAAATGACCATGAACAGCGGGTAGGCGAGGACGACCGGAGCAGCGGCCCAGGCGGCGACCCAGGTTTCCGTCGCCCGCCGCAACAGCCGGAAGCGGTGGATGAGCACGCCGGCCGCCACGCCGAGGACGGCGATCATGAGGCCGGCGACGAGGCATTCTCCCGCGGTAAGCAGGAAGCGACGGCCGATATGCTCTTCCAGGACGATGCGGGCGATTCCGACCGCCACCTCCGAAGGCGGCGGCACGATGAAGCGATTAATCCAGTCCGCCCGGATCGTGATTTCGGCCGCGGCCAGTCCGAGACCGACCGTCACGATACCGGTTGCGGTCGGTCCGAGGCGGACGAGAGGAAAGCGGTGTCTCACGACGGGCTTGCTCACGCTGATGCCTCGTGATCCCGCGCGTGGGATTCCTCGTCCTTCATGCCGCGGCTTGCCTCCTCGCGCAGATCGTTCCAGATCTGCGCCACGTAACGGCCGAAGGCTTCGCTGCCGAGGATTTCCGAATCGCGCGGGCGCGGCAAATCGATATCGACGATGCGTTTGACGCGGCCGGGCCGGTAGGTCATCACCAGGATGCGGTCCGACATCTGCACCGCTTCGGTGATGTTATGCGTGATGAGCAGCGTGGTCTGTTGCAGCTGCTGCTGGATCTGCAGCACCTTGTCCCCGAGCAGCAGCCGGGTCTGCTCGTCGAGCGCGGCGAAGGGTTCGTCCATCAGCAGGATCTTTGGCTCGGAGGCGAGCGTGCGCGCAAGCGAGACGCGCTGGCGCATGCCGCCCGACAGCTCGCCGGGGTAACGGTTCTCGAATCCGGCGAGCCCGACCATGGCGATGAAACGGCGCGCGCGCTCGATCCGCTTGCGCTTCGGCATTCCGACGAGTTCGAGCGGGAAAGCCACGTTGTCGCCGACGGTGCGCCACGGGAATGTCGATTCCTCCTGGAACACCATGCCGATCGATTGATGCGGCCCGGAAATGATCTCCCCGGCGACGCGGACCGTCCCCTGATGGGTCGTCAACAGCCCGCCGATGACGTTGAACAAGGTCGATTTGCCGCAACCGGAGGGGCCGATGATGGAGAGAAATTCCCCCGGCGCGACCGCGAACGAAACATCTTCGACCGCCGTGATGGCGCCCTCCGGCGTCGGGAAACGCACGGTGACGCCGTCCACGGTCAGGATGGCGCTGTCGGACGCGGCAGCCATTGCTAACCACTCGCGCGCGTCATCACCGCGGTCGTCTCGGCGGTGTAGCCGGGTTCGACACGGCAGTCGACCACCGCCACGGCGCCGGCCTCCACCGCCGCGATCGCCCGCTCGAAGATCGGCCGCAGCTCGGCCACCGTCGTCACCGGGCCGAACCCTTGCGCGCCCTGCGCGCGTGCCATGGCGGCAAGATCGATGTCGGGATCGGAAATGCGCTGGCCGATCCAGCGGTTCTCGACCGGACGGTTGCGCATGCGGGCGACGCGCTCCTGATGCAGCTCATCGTTGAAGAAGGAGCGATTGTTCGCCACCACGAGGAGGAGCGGAATGTGGTAATGCGCCGCCGTCCACAGCGCGGTGGCTCCCATCAGGAAATCGCCGTCGCCGCAGATGCCGATCGGAAGGCGGCCCGTGCCCTTGAGCGCGAGCGCGGCGCCGACCGAAATCCCCGGTCCGCCGCCGATGCCGCCGCCGCCGTCGCTGCCGAGATAGTCGAGCGGATGCGCAAACGCCCAGCTCGCGCCGTTCCAGGAGAGGGGGACATGCGTGAGGCTTGCCGGCCGCCTGCCGACCGCCTCGCGCAGCGCCGCCGCCAGGTGATCGACCGTCAGCCTCTCGCCCGTGGGAACGGGAAAGGCCGCGCCCCGTTCCGCGGCGGTGCGCGCCGGCGCGCCGCCGAGCGCGGCCAGGAGCGGCGGCACCGCAAGGTCGGGTTCGCAATCGATGAACACGTCGACCGGCGGCAGACCCTGGTAATCCATGCTCCAGCCGTTGTGCAGGTGATGATCGACGGACACCTGCACGATCGTCGCCGTCGGCGCGCCGGCCTTCTTGAGCGTGCCTGCAAGATCGAGCCAATCGAGGCTGAGAATGACGTCGGCGGCGGCGACGGCCTCGGCCGCGGCCGGCGCGAGCACGATGCCGCCGGGCGCGCCCGCGTGCAGCGGGTGGTCGGTCGGGAAGGAGGCGGCGACCTTGAGATCGGTGACGACGCGCGCCGCAAGTCGCTCGGCGAGCGCCACGCGCTGATGCCAAGCCTGTTCGCTGCGCGAGACCCGGCCGGCCAGGATCACCGGACGCTTGGCAGCGGCGAGCAGAGCGGCCGCCGCGCGGAGCGCGTCCGGGTTTGCCGCGCCGATCACCGGCGGCATGAAACGCTTGGCATCGATCGGGGCGACCGGTTCGACGAGCTTCTCCTCCTGCATGCCGGCGTCGAGATTGACATAGGTCGGCCCGCGCGGCGCGGTATTGGCAATCCATCCCGCGCGCAAGATCGCTTCGCGCGCGGCGACAGCCGAGGCCGGCTGGTCGTCCCACTTGGTGTAGCCGCGCACGAGCGCTCCCTGGTCGCGCGCCGTGTGGATCCAGTCGATCCATGGCCGCCGCTTGACCGCGTCGACCGGGCCGGTGGCGCCGAGGATCACCATTGGCATTCGGTCGCACCAGGCATTGAAGATCGCCATGGTGGCGTGCATCAATCCGACATTGGAGTGCACGGCGACCGCCATCGCCCTGTCCGTGACCTTCGCATAGCCGTGGGCGATGGCGACCGCGCTCTCTTCGTGCAGGCAGAGTAGGATCTGCGGCCGCCGATTGCCGAGATAGTTGACCAGGCTGTCGTGCAGGCCGCGGTAGCTCGCGCCGGGATTGAGCGCGATATAGGGAATGTCGAGCGCGCGCAGCGCCTCGGCCGCCACGTCGCTGCCAAAGGCCGCGGCGTTGACTCCGGCGGGCCGCGGCCGCTCGAGGGTGGACATGTCGTCATTGACGATGCGCTGCGATGCGCTGCGGTCGGAAACGGCCACCGGTTCAATCCCCACAAGTTCCGCGCCATTGGCGGCAGGCGGCATTTGAACCGGATTATCCGCCCTGACGCAATCGGGCGAGCAGCTTCAGCCCGGCATAACCGTCGGCCGGCTGCATTCCCACCTTCTTCTGAAAGGCGATGACGGCGCGAACCGTATCGCTGCCGATGCGGCCGTCGATGCCGTCGGTCTTGAACCCGAGCGCATTGAGCCGGCGCTGGATCTCCTTCACCTCCGCAAGCGTCGGCGCGCGCTCGCCGCCGGGAAACTGCCGACGGAAGTCCGCTTCGCCGCGGATCAAATCGCCGAGATGGCAGAGGGCGAGGCTATAGGCCCGCGAGGGGTTGTAGGCGTAGACCGCACGGAAATTCTG
Organism: Pseudolabrys sp.; assembly: GCA_019689975.1. Classification (GTDB taxonomy): domain Bacteria; phylum Pseudomonadota; class Alphaproteobacteria; order Rhizobiales; family Xanthobacteraceae; genus Pseudolabrys. The sequence continues at coordinate 6,196 of JADGGK010000091.1, read as the reverse complement.
TCCGATGAGAAACGCCGGTCCGCCCGGCTCCGGCAGCCAGAGCCGCGCGCGGTCCTGCGGCCGCGAAAACGGCGCCCCGTCCGCGCGCCTGACGCCGAGCTCTTGCCAGGCCGCATAGCTGCGCAGCGTGCGATTGTCGGCGAGACGAACGCCCGCGGCCGGCAGAACGGCCTCGCAACCCCATGCCTCGCCGCGGCGATAGCCGCCCCGTTCGACAAGATAGCGGGCGGTTCCGGCCAGCGCGTCGTCGGGCCGGCCGAACGGCGTGATGCGGCCGTCGCCGTCGTAGTCGATGCCCATCGTGAGCCAGACTTCGGGCATCCATTGCGTATGGCCCATGGCGCCGGCCCAGGACCCGATCATCTGCGCCGGTTCGGCCCAGCCGCGGTCGACGATGATCAAGGCGTTGCAGAGTTCGGCTTCCCAATAGCGTCGCCGCCGCGGCTCGCGCCAGGCGAGCGCGGCGAGCGCGGGTATGACCGGCCGCATATATTTCGGATTGGTCACGACATCGCCGAAGGATGATTCCATGCCCCACAGCGCGACCAGGAGATGCCGCTCGACCCCGAAATCCTTTTCGATGCGCGCGAACAGGCCGGCATATTCCCGAACGCGTTGCCTGCCGGTCATGACCCGCCACTCGGAGCAGCGCCGATTGATGTATTGCCACAGCTTCTCGGTGAATTCGGGCTGGGAACGGAACTGCTCCAACACGCTCATATCGGGTTCAAGCCCGTTCATGACCCGCGCATAGCTCGCCGCCGACACGCCGCGTGCGAGCGCATAGGCGCGAAAAGCGGCCACCCATTGGTCGAAGCCGAGCGGCGCGGCGGTGCCGTCCTCCGGGAATGCCCAGGCGGTCGCCGTGCCGAGCATGGCGAGGAGAAAACCGCGGCGGTTGAGCGGACGACGGGCGGGCAAGAGCATCGTGCACACATTCTAGCGCAGGTTCCGATCGGGTTGAATCGCCGCCGTCATGACGCGGGGTCCCGGCTTGCGGGGAGGCCTTTAGGGGCGACGAAGCGATCCGGGGTCAGTCGATCAAGTCTGGATTGCTTGGCGCGCGGGACGTTCCGCTCGCCATGACGGGTCATTTCATTCCGGCCTGCTTCGCCCGTGCTTGCGCCCGGGCGCGCGATGACGGCGGGTCGGCGCGGCGCGAACCGTCACGGGTCGCTTTCATCGCGATGCCCTCGCGCATCCTGCGATGCGCATCCTGCGCCTGCGATGCGGCGATCCGCGGCGCCGGTCGGCGGTGACCGCGCGGGGCGCGCGGCCCGCTAGCGCGGCTCGTGGCGCCGGCGACGGTGCGGATGCGTGCGGTGGATGCGCCGGTGGACGTGTCGCTTGGGCACCTTGGTCGCGTGCCCGGTCGACGGCGGCATCCTGTGTTGCGGTGCGGTCTCGGGAACGGCGTTTGCGGCGGGATCCGCCGCCGGTTCGCCGTCGACGATGATCGGCGGCTTGTCGGGAACGGGAGGCGGCGTTTCGCCGGGCCCGATCTCCGTGCCGCGCGCGCCGATCATGCGCTCGTAGGCGAGCACGAGCGTCATGTAGGGATTGACCCACACCCAGCCCGCCTTGGTGAAAACCTGGATGTTGAAATGCAGGTGGTAGGAGGTGCCGTTTTCATAGTCGCCCCAGGTACCGACCTTGCCGATGACCTCGCCCCGGCTGACGCGACGGCCGCTGAGCAGACCGTCCGCATCCATGAAGTGCGGGTTCATGTGCATGTAGCGCAAGCGCACGAAATCGTTTTCGGTGTTGACGACGATATAGACCGCAAGATTGCCGGGGTTGCGCCAAATGACGCCGTCGCGTGCCGCCACCACCTCGTGCTGGTAGGGCAGGCAACGATCCGCCTGCGCATTCAGCAGCACGCAATTGGCGGGGCGTATATCTTCACCCTGGTGACCGTGACCGCCCGGACATTGTCCGACCAGGAAATCGCGCAGCTCGCAGAAATTATCCCGCCAGGGATAGGTGAAATTGGCCGCGGCGGATTCGTCGAACACCAGCGGCAGGCCGTTGACGCGGCAGGAATAGTGCGCGCCCTTCTTGCCCAGGTAGCCGTCGTGACCGCTGCGATAACAGTCGCCCCAGGGCATGAAGGATTGCGACTTCACATAGGCCGGCGCCTGCGCAATCGGGAAACGCATCTCCGCATAGACGTGCCGGTCGACGCGGCCGGGCATTTTGTGCCAGCCGGTTCCGGGAATGAGATCGCCGGGGCCGAAATAGGTGAAATCAGCCGACAGCGCTTCGGGTTCGGCGAGATCGACATGCGGCTCGCCGATCGGCAGCGGGCTGCCGCCGACCGTTCGCAGCAGACGCAGGAATCTGAGCGCGATCGGGTCGGCCTCCTTGCAGGACAGATAACGACGCGCCCGCGGTCGGTCGTAGCACTGGATCGAGACGACATAGGGCACGCCGAAGCGTTCGAATGCGTAACGCAGATGCGCATCGCGCAGGATTCGCCGGATGCCGGGAAACGAATCGTCGAGTTCGCGCGCGGGGAACACCTCCTGATGTTCGGGCCCGTCGAGATCATAGGTGAAGGCCGCACCGGTGATCTCGATTTCGACCGGCTTGCGATAGGTGAATTCGATCCCGCCGGCGCCGCTGTCGATGAAGAATGTGGCCGTGTAGCCGGCCGGACCCGGCACAAAAAGTCCGCCGCCGCGAAACGGTCCGGAATAGGATGTCGACATTGCCGCCTCCGCCCTGCCGGCGGCGATGTCGGCGCGAAAGCGGTCGACGTCGAAGGGCAGCAGCACCGGCACGCTGCTCTTGTCGATGCCGGGGAAACGTCGGCCGGTGAGGCGGTTCAGGCGCGCGAATTCTTCCGCGGGCGGGTCGATGCCGTGGTCGGACAGCGACGCCGCCGCCTCGGCCCAATTCACCTGGGAGAGGATCACACGCGGCGCCTCGAGCTCGGCGGCGGTCGCGCCCGCGGCGAGCAAGATCGCGCCGGCGGCGACGGCCAGCCGCCGAAGGAGGATGTCGGCTATCGGCAGGCCCCTAGTCCTTCGCGCGCTCCACATAGGAGCCGTCTGCGGTGTTGATCACGACGCGCGTGCCGGTGGTGATGTGGGTAGGCACCATCGTCCGCACGCCGTTCGACAACATCGCCGGTTTGAACGAGCCTGCGGCCGTCTGTCCCTTCACGACCGGTTCGGTGTCGACGATCTCGAGTACCACCTTCTGCGGAATCTCGATCGAGACCGGCGTGCCTTCGTGGATGGCGAGGCTGACCACCATGCCCTCCTGGAGGTATTTCTCGTAGTCGCCTACGATATCCGCGGGCACCGTCACCTGATCGTAGGTTTCCTGGTTCATGAAATGGAAGCCGTCGGCGTCCTTGTAGAGGAAGGAGAACTCGTGGTCCTCGACATGGGCGCGTTCCACCTGGTCGGTGGTCTTGAAACGCACCGAGGTCTTCACGCCGTCGGAAATCCGGCGCATATCGACCTGGGTGGTGGGGGTGCCCTTGCCGGGATGGAAATTCTCGGCGGTGAGCACGACGTAGAGCTTGCCGTCGAGTTCGACGATGTTGCCCTTGCGGAGCTGGCTGGCGATGACTTTCACGCGATTTTTCCCTGGCTCGGAGGCGGCCGGCGGCCGCGGATTCGCCGCGCACCATAGCGATCTTGGCGCGCGACGCCAGTCCTTCCCGGCGCGGATTTTGTCGCGGTAGGTCGGCGAGGCAGACGTGCGGAAAACCCCGCCTTTCTGGCACAAGGGAGCGCATGCCGTGCGCCGGCCGCATCTGCTCGCGCGGGCGCGGATCGCCGCGGCGCTGCGCGCCTGGTTTTCGTCCCAGGGCTTCATCGAGGTGGAAACCGCGGCACTCCAGGCCTCGCCGGGCAACGAGACCCACCTGCACGCCTTCCCCACCGAGCTCAACGACCCGGGCGGCCAACGCGCCCGGCTTTACCTGCGCACCTCTCCCGAATTCGCCTGCAAGAAACTGTTGGCCGCGGGTGAGACGCGGATCGTGGAGTTCGCGCGCGTCTTCCGCGATCGCGAGCGGGGCGCGCTGCACCATCCGGAATTCACCCTCGTCGAATGGTATCGCGCCGACGCGTCCTATGAGACGCTGATGGAGGACTGCGCGGCGATCATGGCGGAGGCGGCGCGCGCGGCCGGTTCGCGCCTGCTCCGCTTCCGCGGCCGGACCTGCGATCCGTTCGCGGCGCCCGAACGCGTGAGCGTCGCCGAGGCCTTCGCGCGCCATGCCGGTATCGATCTTCTCGCAACGGTGAACGGCGGCCAGGGTGACCGCGACGCGCTCGCCGCGGCGGCCGCCCGCGCCGGAGTCCGTTGCGCGGCGCACGACAGTTGGAGCGACGTCTTCAGTCGCGTGTTGGCCGAACGCGTCGATCCGCATCTCGGGCTCCGGCGCGCCACGCTGCTTTACGACTATCCGCTGCCGCTAGCGGCGCTGGCGCGCGCCAAGCCTGGCAGCGACAAGGTGGCCGAGCGCTTCGAGCTCTATGCCTGCGGCGTCGAGCTCGCCAACGGCTTCGGCGAACTGACCGACGCCGCCGAGCAGCGGCGCCGTTTTGCCGCGGCGATGGACGAGAAGGAACGCATATACGGCGAGCGCTATCCCGTGGACGCCGATTTTCTCGAGGCACTCGCCCATATGCCGCCGGCCTCGGGCGTCGCGCTCGGCTTCGACCGCCTGGTGATGCTGGCAACGGGTGCCGAACGCATCGAGCAGGTGATATGGGCTCCGGTCGTCGAGTTGGAATCAATGGAAGGAACGATGCCATGACGGTATTGCGCACGCCGGAACAGTTCATCGCCGCGGGCCTCGTTCCGCGCGAGCATCGCGCGCAACTTGCGGCCGTCGCCGCGCGCTACGCGGCGGCGCTGCCTCCCGCGCTGGCCGCGCTCATCGATCCGACCGATCCGCACGATCCGATCGCGCGCCAATTCGTGCCCCAGGTCGCCGAACTCGCGCAGCGGCCGGAGGAACGCGCGGATCCGATCGGCGACGATGCGCACAGTCCGGTCGAGGGCATCGTGCACCGCTATCCCGATCGCGTGCTGCTAAAGCTCAATGCAATCTGCGCGGTCTATTGCCGCTTCTGCTTCCGCCGCGAGATGATCGGGCCCGCGAAGGCCAAGCCGCTCTCGGCCGCGCAGCTTGCGCGCGCGCTCGATTACATCCGCGCGCATGCCGACATCTGGGAGGTGATTCTCACCGGCGGCGATCCGCTCGTGCTTTCCGCGCGCCGCCTGCGCGCGGTGACGGCGGCGCTCGGGGCGATCGATCATGTCAAGATCGTGCGCGTCCATACGCGCGTGCCGATCGCGCGGCCGGAGCTGGTCACGCCGGGTCTGGTCGAGGCGCTGAAGGCGAGCGGCAAGGCGACCTATGTGGCCGTCCACGTCAATCACGCGCGCGAGCTCGCCGCGCCGGCGCGCTCGGCGCTCGCGCGCATGGCCGACGCCGGCATCCCCTTGCTCGGTCAGACGGTGCTGCTCGCCGGCGTGAACGATACCGCCGAAGCGCTGGGCGCGTTGATGCGCGCGCTGGTCGAATGTCGCGTCAAGCCCTACTACCTGCACCACGGGGATCTGGCGCCCGGCACCGGCCACCTGCGCACCGACATTGCGACCGGCCAAGCGCTGATGCGCGCGCTGCGCGGCCGGCTCTCCGGCCTCTGCCAGCCGACCTATGTGCTCGACATTCCCGGCGGCTACGGCAAGGCGCCGGTGGGTCCGAGCCATCTGCGGCGCGCCGAGGCCGGCGCGCCTTTCTGGATCGAGGATTTCAACGGTGAATGGCACGCCTATCCGCCGGCGCCGGCCGGGCAGGCGACGGTTGCAGGCGAGGTCGGATCAGTAGCGGATCGACAGGAGATCGAGCAACGCCGCCGCGACGGCGAGCCCGGCAAAGCCGACGAACACCACCACGATGATCGCGTGCCAGACGAACGACGCGTCGCGCCGCAGAGCTGACACCACATTCTTGCTCTTGAGCATGGCCCAACGCTCCCAGACAGCCAGACTGGGGCAGCGGTGCACCAAGAAATGGACCCGCGCCGGTTCAGCCGCCAATATTTTCCGCGTAAAAAACGCGCGGATTGGGGCGCGATTGCGCATGCCAGCCATGACGGGCGCGCGGCAGATTGGCGCGTCCCAGCCCTCGCCCGATCGCGCGTCGGGTCGAACGGCGCGCGGC
>JADGGK010000090.1 GCA_019689975.1 Pseudolabrys sp. | reverse complement strand
CCACGGGCTGTGACTGGATTGCTTCGGCGGCTTGCGCCGCCTCGCAATGCCGGCATCGTCATTGCGAGCCCGAGCGCAGCGAGGGCGAAGCAATCCAGAAAACGGCGGTGCCACTGATGCAGGCATTGGGTCTGTGGCACGGGCTGTGACTGGATTGCTTCGGCGGCTTCACGCCGCCTCGCAATGACGGCGGAGATGCCGTGCCACAAGGACCGCGTGTCGCGCCTGTGGCACGACAAGGCCTGGACTGCTTCGTCGTCCCTTCGGGGCTCCTCGCACTGACGGCGAAGGCATCGCCTCGCAATGGCGGCGGAGCCATCGCCTCGCCATGACGGCGCGGGTCGCGTCGCCCCTTGCGGGGTTCCGCGCCGTGACGACCCCGGGTCGACCCGATCGCAAGCCGCGCTAAGGCGCCGGCGACAGACGGACGCGCCCGGAGGCGACCGTGCCCGGGCGCGACGCCTGCTCGCTGCGCGCGATCAGCGTGTCGACGAGCCTGGAGAGGTCCGCCCGGTCGTAGGGTTTGCCGAGGAAGACCGAGCGCGGCACCAGGCGACCGCGATCCGCGGCCTGCGAGCGTGCCGACGCATAGACGACGAGCATGTCCGGCCGTCGCTCGCGCACCCGCCGCGCGAGTTCCGCCCCGTCCATCCCCTCACCGAGGTTGATATCCGTAAACAGCACGTCGACCGGCCCGCCCTGTTCCAGGTAATGCCATGCCGCCTCCGCATTGCCTGCCTGATGCACGCGGCAGCCGCACTCGCTCAGCCATTCGGCCGCGAGGTCGCTGATCAGGACCTCGTCCTCGACCAAGAGCACGGTGATCGGTCGCGTCGGCGCCATGGCGGGCCTCGTCCCTGCACGGCTCCGGTCGTAACGCCGATGTCCAAAATATTGTTCGAGGTTTCCGCTATTTGTTGGCGTCATGGTAAGCGGACGCTTAAGCGGAGCGGTTTGCTTGCGCGGCGCCCCGTCGTAGGATGCGGCCATGGCCAATCGTAGGACCAATTTCATCGAAATCACGCCGGACGTGCTGCTCAAAGCCTATGCGTGCGGCATCTTCCCAATGGCGGAGAGCGCCGACGATCCGACGCTTTACTGGATCGAGCCGGAGTTGCGCGGCATCATCCCGCTCGACGGATTCCATGTCCCGCGGCGGCTCGCCCGCACCGTGCGCACGACGCGGTTCACCGTCCGCGTCGACCAGGCCTTCGACGCGGTGATCGACGGCTGCGCGAAGCCGGCCGCCGGCCGCACGCGCACCTGGATCAACCATCGCATCCGCAAAATCTACCGCGCGCTCTATGCCGAGGGTCATTGCCACACCGTGGAGGTCTATGACGGCACGAGGCTGGTGGGCGGCCTCTACGGCGTCTCGCTCGGCCGCGCATTCTTCGGCGAAAGCATGTTCCATGAGGCGCGGGATGCATCCAAGATCGCCTTGGTGCATCTCGTGGCGCGTCTCATCGCCGGCGGCTATACGCTGCTCGATACGCAGTTCGTGACCGATCATTTGAAGACCTTCGGCGCGCGCGAGGTGCCGCGGCGGCACTACCATCGCCTGCTGGAGGAGGCACTCGTGGGCGAGGCCGACTTCTCCGCACTCCCGACCCACCGGCCGGTGCGGGGCGTCGAGGCGCTGGCGATCATCGACAAGCGCGACGGACAGATCGGCAACGGCGACTGAGGCAGCCGCAGGAGCCACGTTCGCCCGCGCCGCCGGCGGACGCATTCCTGCGCGTTCGGCAGGGTGCATGCCGGCGCGCGAAGGCGCCGCCGTCCGCGGAGGCGCCGCCGTCACAACCGCGCGGCGCAGATCTTAACGGGCAGGCGACGCCGCGCCCTGCAAGGGCGGCGCGCGCCGCGCGGGCGGCTGACGCGGGGCCGGCTGCTTGGGGGGCGGCGATTTGGCCGCCTCGGGCGGCGCCTCCGCGACCGTCGGCGCGCTGCCGCCTTTGCAGTCGGTCAGCCAGATGTCGTAGATCGGGTGCTCGACGGCGTGCAGGCCCGGGCTTGCCGCGAACATCCAGCCGGTGAAGATGCGTTTGATCTCGCCCTGCAGCGTGACCTCGTCGACCTCGACGAAAGCGTCGGTCTGCGGCGTCTCCGTGGGCGGTCGCGAGTAGCACACGCGCGGCGTCACCTGCAACGCGCCGAACTGGACCGTCTCGTTGATCGCCACGTCGAAGGAAATGATCCGCCCGGTGATCTTGTCGAGGCCGGAAAACACCGCGGTGGCATTGGAAATGCGCTGCGGCGGCGGCGCGATCACCACTTCGTCGCCGGGCTGCAGCTCGGCATTGGCCGGCGGCGAGTCGCGCTGCGCCGGCTGGCGCGGCGGCGCGGGCGCCGGAGTCGTCGCGTCGCGCTTGGGCGCGATGCCCGGAGGCGGCGCGAGCGGCTGCGACTGGATCGCAGCGGCGCCGGGCCGCGACGGCGGGGGCAGATTCATCGGCGCGGGCAGGCGCTCGGGCGGCGGTTCGTCGGGCGCGGGCGGGGCGCGGTCGCTTGGATAATAGGGCGGCAGCTGCCGGTCAGCCGGCGGCGCGCTCGGTATGTCGGCGGGAGGGCGCGGCGGGCGATCGTCGAAGATCGGGCCGAATTGCGCATGTGCGGGCACTGCGAACAAGGCCGTCGCCATCAAAAGCGAACCGAAAAGCCTCATCGCGCGCACCGTCAAGCCCGCCGTTTCGTCCGCCTCCCGCCGCGCCTGCCATCACCAAGGGAGCGCCACGGGTTAACACGGCGAATACGGCGGCGAAAGGGCGAGGCAATGAACGAGACAAATCCCGCCTCCCGCCCGCAATGCGGCCGCCTGGCGCTCGCGCAAGACACATGCCGCCGCGCAACAAAGAATGCGAGCGCAACGCGGAACTCACGCTGCGCTCGGTCGCGGTCCGCTTAAGCGCCCGGCGTCCAGGGCTTGTAATCGCCGGTCGCCTTGGGCCGGCGGCCGCTCGCCAGCGTCGAGCCCGGTGGTCGATAGGCGCCCGGCGTGCCGGTGAGATTCGGCCGGTGCGGCTTCTCCCACGGGCGCGGCGAATAGGCCGCCTTGGTGGGCGGCGTGTCGACCGTGTGATGGAGCCAGCCGTGCCAGGAGGCGGGCACGCTGGAGGCTTCCGCGTAACCGTTGTAGATGACCCAGCGTCGCTCGAAGCCGAGCACGGGATCGATCTTGCCGCCTCGCGTGCGGTAATAGCGGTTGCCGAATTCGTCCTCGCCGACGAATTCGCCGTAAAGCCAGGTCCAAAGCTGGGTGCCGAAGGTCTGCGAATTCCACCAGGTGAACAGCTTCAGCAGGAAACTTTTCATGGCGGCCGTGCATTGTTGCGCGGGGAGATCGAAGGCCTTGTGCCACCTCCGCGCTGTCCTGTCCAGCACGGCACGGGGCACCGCCGAATCGTCGCGGATGTTATGACCGGCGCATGCACTGGCTGCGAACCGCCCTGATCGACCTCGCCGCGCCGCTTGCATGGCTGCCCGCCTCGGTGACGGCCGCCGTCATGTTCTTGCTCGCCGCGCTCGTGGCGCTCGCGCTTTATCGCACCGCGCGGCGGCTGCTGCGGCGCCTCGTCGCCGATCGCTATCCCGGGCTGCTGTCGGCGGTGGCGCGGCTGCACGGCTGGGTGCGGCTTGCGCTGCTCACGCTCGCCTTCGCCCTCGTCCTGCCGCTCGCCCCGCTCGACCCCCTCATGCGCGCTTGGCTCGCCAGGCTGCTTCTGATCGCGACGATCACGCTGATCGGCTGGGCCGCGATCGTGGCCTTGCGCATCGCGGCAGATCTCTATTTGCGCCGCTTCCAACTCGAGACGGCGGACAATCTGCTGGCGCGCAAGCACGTCACGCAGGTGCGCGTCCTGCAGCGCACGGCCGACATATTGGTGATCATCGTCACGCTCGGCGCCGCGTTGATGACCTTCGAGCCGGTGCGGCAGTACGGCATAAGCCTGTTCGCATCCGCAGGCGTCGCCGGCCTCGTCGCCGGTCTTGCCGCCCGTCCGGTTTTGTCCAACCTTTTCGCCGGCGTGCAATTGGCGATGACCCAGCCGATCCGGCTCGGCGATTCGGTGGTGGTCGAAAACGAGTTCGGGACGATCGAGGAAATCACGGCCACCTATGTGGTGGTGCGGCTGTGGGACCTGCGGCGCATGATCGTGCCGCTCACCTATTTCATCGAAAAGCCGTTCCAGAATTGGACGCGCGACAATTCGGCGCTGATCGGCGCGGTGCTGTTCTATCTCGACTACCGCGCGCCGATCGCGGCGATGCGCGCAAAGCTCAAGGAGATCCTCGCTGCGTCCGACAAATGGGACGGCGCCGTGGCCGCGCTGCAGGTCACCGACACCAAGGAAACCACCATCGAGGTGCGCGCGCTGATGAGCGCGCGAAACTCGGCGCAGAGCTTCGACCTGCGTTGCGAGGTGCGAGAGAAGATGATCGAGTTTCTGCAGCGGGAACATCCCGAGGCCCTGCCCCATCAACGTCACGAAGCCGCAGGCGCCGCGGCCATGCCGCTGCCGCGAGGCAGGTAACGCCGAACGCAAGAGACCGGATCGCTTCGGCCGCTTGCGGCCTGCCGCGATGCGCGGCCGCACAAGGACCGTCGCCGCGAGCCGCTGCGGGGCGCGGCCGTCGTCCCCAAACCGTTGAGCCGGCTTCGAGAATCACCGACTCCGGCGAGCGGGAGCCGGCCCTCGATCCGCCTCCTCGGCACCGGACCACGGTCCGCGCCCGCGCCCGGAAGCGGCCCGCAACCCGCAATTTTCCGTCATTTTTCCGTCACACCGCGAGGTATTTAAACCTATGGTGCGGGCGGTCCGAATAATGCTTCCCGCGGCCCACCATTGGGCCGATAGTTGGCAAAGGGCCACGGGAGATTTGTCCCCGTTTTCCCGGTTCGCCACAAGATTTAGTGTTTGATTCAGGTTTGGCGTCTATCCGTTGTTGACGTGAGGCGTGAGTCCCCCTAGCTTTGGGGTGTTCGGTGCGGTTGCGTCATGAAGTTCCCTCCGAACCTTCAACCAATGCAGGGAAGCGCCGGCACCCGCGCCGAGAACGGCGTTTTCGGGAGGAGGATGGCTGTCGGTCGCGAGGGGCGGCAAATCCGGCGCGCGCTGTCGCAAGGCGGCTCCCGCGCATAGATCGGGTGAAGAGGGATCGGGTGAAGAGGATGACAACGAGCGGGGGACGGAGGCCGGGGCTGCGCCCATCGGTCCGTCGGGGACGAAACGCCGGCGCTGGTCGCCGGACGCGGAATCAAGGATCGCGAATTTAGGGGTCGGGACATCATGCGGATCGAACGGCGCTATACCAAGGATGGCCAGGATGCTTATGCCGGCATCACCTTCCGGCTCACCACCAGCGAGATCCGCAATCCGGACGGCTCGGTCGTGTTCAAGCGCGACAATGTGGAAGTGCCGGATTTCTGGTCGCAGGTCGCCGCCGACGTGCTGGCGCAGAAATATTTCCGCAAGGCCGGCGTACCCACGCGCCTGAAGAAGGTCGAGGAGAACGGCGTTCCCGCGTTCCTGTGGCGTTCGGTGCCCGATACCGAGGCCCTCGATGCGCTGCCGGAGTCCGAACGCTACACCAGCGAGCACTCCGCGCGGCAGGTCTTCGATCGCCTTGCGGGCACCTGGACCTATTGGGGCTGGAAGGGCGGTTATTTCGATTCGGAAGACGACGCGCGCGCCTTCTTCGACGAATTGCGCTTCATGCTGGCGACGCAGATGTGCGCGCCCAATTCGCCGCAATGGTTCAACACCGGCCTCCATTGGGCCTACGGCATCGACGGGCCGAGCCAGGGCCACTACTACGTGGATCCTTTCACCGGAAAGCTCGTCAAATCGAAATCGGCCTACGAGCATCCGCAGCCGCACGCCTGCTTCATCCAGTCGATCAATGACGACCTCGTCAACGAGGGCGGAATCATGGATCTGTGGGTGCGCGAGGCGCGGCTGTTCAAATACGGCTCCGGTACCGGCTCGAATTTCTCGCGCCTACGCGGCGAAGGCGAAAAACTGTCCGGCGGCGGCAAGTCATCCGGCCTGATGAGTTTCCTGAAGATCGGCGACCGTGCGGCGGGCGCGATCAAATCGGGCGGCACGACGCGTCGCGCGGCCAAGATGGTGGTGGTCGACGTCGATCATCCCGATATCGAGCAATTTATCGACTGGAAGGTCACGGAAGAGCAGAAGGTCGCGGCGCTCGTCACCGGTTCCAGGATCAACCAGAAACACCTGCGCGCGATCCTCAAGGCGTGCGTCAATTGCGAAGGCTCGGGCGACGATTGCTTCTCGCCGGAGAAGAACCCCGCGCTCAAGCGCGAGATCAAGCTCGCGCGCAAGGCCTTCGTCCCCGATAATTACATCAAGCGCGTCATCCAGTTCGCCAAGCAGGGCTACAAGGACATCGAATTCCCGATCTACGACACCGATTTCGATTCGGAGGCCTATTTCACCGTCTCCGGTCAGAACTCAAACAATTCGGTGCGCGTGCCCGACGAATTCCTGAAAGCGGTGGAGGCGGACGGCAACTGGGATCTCACCTGGCGCATCACCGGCAAGACCGCAAAGACGGTGCGCGCGCGCGACCTGTGGGAGAAGATCGGTTATGCCGCCTGGGCCTGCGCCGATCCCGGGCTGCAGTTCCACACCACGATCAACGACTGGCACACCTGCCCCGCCTCGGGGCCGATCCGGGCGTCCAATCCGTGCTCGGAATACATGTTCCTCGACGACACGGCGTGCAATCTCGCCTCGCTGAATTTGCTGATGTTCAAACAAGGCCGCGTGGCAAGCCTCCTCTCCGCGCTCGCAAACGGAGGGACGGCGGGCGAAACGGGCGCAACGGGGATGGCAAGCGAGGCGGGCGCCGCCCGTTCCGCGGCCCGCACCGATCCGTCGCTCGCGGGAGCCGGCCGGGGCGCGGGCGGCGCGAAGGGAGAGCTGAGCTTCGACGTCGAGTCATTCGAGCACGCCGTCCGCCTGTGGACCGTCGTGCTCGAGATCTCGGTGCTGATGGCGCAGTTTCCCTCCAAGCAGATCGCGCAGCTGTCCTACGAATTCCGCACGCTCGGCCTCGGCTATGCCAATATCGGCGGCCTGTTGATGAGCTCCGGCATCCCCTATGATTCGGATGCCGGACGCGCGGTCTGCGGCGCGCTCACCGCGATCATGACCGGGGTCGCCTACGCCACCTCCGCCGAGATGGCGGCGAAGCTCGGGCCGTTCCCCGGCTTCAAGAAGAACCGCGAACATATGCTGCGCGTCATCCGCAATCACCGCCGCGCGGCCTACGGCGAACGCACCGGCTATGAGAAGGTCGCCACCCCGCCGGTCCCGCTCGACCACGCCGCCTGTCCCGATCCTCGGCTGATCGCCCATGCCACCGCGGCCTGGGATCGAGCCCTCGGCCTCGGCGAGAAACACGGCTATCGCAATGCCCAGGCGACGGTCATCGCCCCGACCGGCACGATCGGCCTGGTCATGGATTGCGACACCACCGGCATCGAACCGGATTTCGCCCTGGTCAAATTCAAGAAACTCGTCGGCGGCGGCTATTGGAAGATCATCAATCGCGCGGTGCCCGAGGCGCTGCGCACGCTCGGCTACAGCGAAGCGCAAATCGCCGAGATCGAGGCCTATGCCGTCGGCCACGGCACGCTCGCGCAAGCGCCGGCGATCAACCATACCACCCTCAAGGCCAAGGGCTTCACCGAGGAGGCGATCGCCAAGGTCGAGAAGGCGCTGCCGACCGCCTTCGACATCAGGTTCGCCTTCAACAAATGGACCCTCGGCGAGGATTTCTGTCGCGACGTGCTGAAAATTCCGGCCGACGAGCTCGCGTCTCCGAATTTCGATCTGCTTTCCGCGCTCGGATTCACCAAGCGCGAGATCGAGGCTGCCAATATCCACGTGTGCGGCGCCATGACGGTGGAAGGTGCCCCGCATCTCAAGGCGGAGCATTATCCGGTGTTCGACTGTGCCAATCCGTGTGGCCGCACCGGCAAGCGCTTCCTGTCCGTCGAAAGCCACATCCGCATGATGGCGGCGGCGCAGCCCTTCATCTCGGGCGCGATCTCCAAGACCATCAACATGCCCAACGACGCGACGGTCGAGGACTGCAAAGCGGCCTATCTGCTCTCCTGGAAGCTCGGCCTCAAGGCCAACGCGCTTTATCGCGACGGCTCGAAACTTTCGCAGCCTCTCAACGCGCAGCTCGTGGCCGACGACGAGGACGAGGAGGAGGCCGCGGTCGAAGCCTTCCTCGAGCGGCCCGCGGCTGCGCGCGCAACCGGCCTTGCCGAGAAAGTGGTGGAGAAGATCGTCGAGCGCGTGACCGTCCTGCGCGAGCGCGAGCGCCTGCCGGATCGCCGCAAGGGCTATACGCAGAAGGCGGTGGTCGGCGGGCACAAGGTCTATCTCCGCACCGGCGAATATGACGACGGACGGCTGGGCGAAATCTTCATCGACATGCACAAGGAAGGCGCGGCGTTGCGTTCGCTGCTCAACAATTTTGCCATCGCGGTCTCGCTCGGCCTGCAATACGGCGTGCCGCTCGAGGAATATGTCGACGCCTTCACCTTCACCCGCTTTGAGCCGTCCGGCCCGGTACAGGGCAATGATTCGATCAAATACGCGACCTCGATTCTCGACTATGTGTTCCGCGAGCTCGCGGTCAGCTATCTCGAGCGCTTCGATCTCGCCCATGTCGATCCCAGCGATGCCGGTTTCGACGCGCTCGGCAAGGGCGAACACGAAGGCAAGGCCGCAGCCGCGACGAGCTACGTGTCGAAAGGCCTGACGCGGTCGCGCACCGACCGGCTCTCGGTGGTGCCCGCGCGCGCCGTTCAAGGGCCGGGTGCCGCTCCCGCCGCGGCATTGCCTCTCGCGGGCGAAGCGCCGGGAGGGGGCGCAGGCCGGGTGACCGCGTTCCGCGCCGCCGCGCCGCGCGCCGAAGTCTCCGGCAGCGCCGCGCTCAAGAGCGAGTCGGAAGGCAGGCTCTCACCGGCGCAACAGCTCGACCCGCCGCGGGCCGCCGAGGCGCGCGCGCAAGTCAAGACCGCGGCCGCCGACAAGCGGGCCGAGGCGCGTGCCAAAGGTTACGAAGGCGAGGCCTGCGAGGAGTGCGGCAACTTCACGCTGGTGCGCAACGGCACCTGCATGAAATGCGACACCTGCGGATCAACGACCGGATGTAGCTGACGTCTTAGCCCGCTCCGATTCCGCGTGTTGCGGCAAGCAAACGCGATGCCTTGCGCCGCCTGCAAGGAACGCGGCCGCGCCGCCGCCGCGAGGCCATCGCCGTCATCCCCCGCCGGGACGATCGCTGCCCGAGCCGCGCGGTCTCCGCCGGGCAACGATGCGGCGCGGGATTGCGAACAACCGACGCAGGTCGTGGCAAGCGAGCATGTGCCGCCGCAAGGCGGACGAGTGCGGCGATGCGAGGGGAGGGATCGCGGGTCAGGCCCGCTCGTCGAGGCTCACCACGATTATCGACACGTTGTCCACCCCACCCGCGCGCATTGCCAGGTCGAACAGCTCGGCGACGGCGTCGGTCGGAGGAAGCGCGAGGCAATCGGCGATATCGTCGTCATCGAGCATGTCGGTCAGGCCGTCGCTGCAGAGAAGAAGGCGCGACCGCGCCGCGGCCGGCAGCCCGCCGACATGCGGCCGCACCGGCCTGCCGAAGGTCGTGCCGCCGAGGCATTGCGTGAGAATGCCGGTGCGCGGCCCGGCCGGCGTGTCGTCGATGCTCACCTGCGTCAGTTCGCCGGCGTGAAACTGATAGAGCCGACTGTCGCCGATGTTGAACCAGATCATGCGCGCACCGAGCACGACACCGACGATCGTGGTTCCCATGCCCGCGCAGGCCGGGTCGTCCGCCATGGCCCGATGAAGCGCGTCGTTGATGCGTCCGAGACAGGCGGCGACGCTGTCGGCGCTGGTGAGCCCGGGCGATGCCGCGGCGAGCTGCTCGGCCGCCCGGCGGCTCGCAACCTCGCCGGCGCGGTGTCCGCCCAGCCCGTCGGCGACCGCACAGACGACCGGCGCCGACAAGGACAGGCGCGCCGCGCGCGGCTCGGCCATGTGCGGCGGCGAGATCCAGTCGCCCACGACGACGGTGTCTTCGTTCCGCGCACGCACGCGGCCGCGATGGGTGAATGCGGAGATATGCGCGACGGTCGTCATCGCATCGGCGAGCCATCAGGCGACGCGACAGAATAGCACCCGGAACGGCATCCCGCGCCGCGACCTCCCCTTGCCGCGATGCGGCCGCCGGAGGCGCCCCCGCAACGAGTCGTCGCCGGCCGGGCGCGGGGGTCAGATCTTGTCCTTTCCGCCGCTCTTGCCGTTTTTGAGACGAAACAGCAGATACCCGTATCTGAAGCTGTGACGGTCGTCGCCGGCGGCCTCGATCCTGAATTCGCCCATGGTTTGAAAGGCCCGCAGCCCTTCCCCGCGCATGATCGTCGTCTGCGGTCCTTCCGGCGATCGCCAATAGATCCTCGCTTCCGTGTTCGACTCGAGAATCGTGAACAACACGGTATGCCGCTCGCCGTCGTCGACGATCGTCTTGGGCGGGTCGCCGCCGCGCTGCGTACCCGAGCCGAGCGACTCGAATGCCTCGATCGCGCCGAAATCAAAGACCTGGGCGCGTGCCGCCCCGCAGCGAACATCCGCATAGAGCAGGGCCGCGGCCGTTGCCGCGAGAACCAATCGCTGTCGCGCCAGGGACCTGGGTCGAACCACCGACATCGCTCCCGACAATGCCGATCGTCCCGGTTCCGTTCCGGGCGGGACGGTCGCCGCGCACCCGCACGCCATGCTAGCGCAGGTTCCGATCGGATTGAAAAGGCCCCGTCGTGACGCGGAGCCCCGCGGCAGGCGACGTGACCCGGCCCCGTCAAGTGCGATGCGGCGCAGC
>JADGGK010000027.1 GCA_019689975.1 Pseudolabrys sp. | reverse complement strand
GGGGTCGATATAAGCGCGCCATTACTCACGCGGACGTTTGGCGGTCGACCCGACAACGGCTCGACATCGCCATCCGGTGGCCCGGCGAAGGCCCGTTTTCGTCCGCGGCGGACCAACCGGAGAACGATCATGGCGCTTCCTGAATTTTCGATGCGTCAGCTCCTGGAAGCTGGCGTGCATTTCGGCCATCAGGCCCACCGCTGGAACCCGAAGATGCAGCGTTACATCTTCGGCGTCCGCAACAACATCCACATCATCGATCTCGCGCAGACCGTGCCGCTGCTGCACCAGGCGTTGCAGGCCGTCAGCGACACCGTCGCCAAGGGCGGGCGCATTCTGTTCGTCGGCACCAAGCGGCAGGCGCAGGACGCGGTTGCCGAGGCGGCCAAGCGTTGCGCCCAGTATTACGTCAATTCGCGCTGGCTCGGCGGCACGCTCACCAACTGGAAGACGATCTCGGCGTCGATCGCGCGGCTGCGCAAGCTCGACGAGATGCTCGCCTCGAACGAGGCTGCGGGCTACACCAAGAAGGAGCGTCTCACCATGCAGCGCGAGCGCGACAAGCTCGACCGCTCGCTCGGCGGCATCAAGGACATGGGCGGAGTGCCGGATCTCCTGTTCGTGATCGACACCAACAAGGAGGACATCGCGATCAAGGAGGCGCGGCGCTTGAACATCCCGGTCGCCGCCATCGTCGACACCAATTGCGATCCGGACGGCATCACCTATGTCGTGCCGGGCAATGACGATGCGAGCCGCGCGGTCTCCCTCTATTGCGACCTCGTGGCCAAGGCGGCAATCGACGGAATTTCCCGCGCCCAGGGCGAGCTCGGCATCGATCTCGGCGCCCAAGAAAGGCCGATCGTCGCCGAGGAGGTACCGACCGCGCCGACGAGCGAGGACATCGGCTACGAGCCGTTGCCCGGTCCGCGCGGGGTTGCCGACGATCTCAAGAAGCTGCCGGGTGTCTCGGGCGCGATCGAGAAGCGGCTCAACGATCTCGGCATCTTCCACTATTCGCAGATCGCCGAACTGAATGAGAAAGCGGCCCATTACCTGGGCGAGGAAATCGGCCTTCCCGGCCGTATTCCGGCCTGGATCGCCAAGGCCAAGGAATTGACCGCGGAGTAGCCGGCCGGCACCGGCTCGGGGCGCTTTGCGGACGCGAAGTCCTGCCTTCG
The DNA here is from genome assembly GCA_019689975.1 of Pseudolabrys sp. Taxonomy (GTDB): domain Bacteria; phylum Pseudomonadota; class Alphaproteobacteria; order Rhizobiales; family Xanthobacteraceae; genus Pseudolabrys. The sequence goes on along the minus strand of JADGGK010000027.1, from coordinate 36,491 downwards.
CGCGCGCCAACGGGCCCGGCCCGCCGCGGCGGCGCCCGCGCCGGCTCGAGGATGCACGAAGGCCCGAGGCAGGAACGGGCCCGACCGAGCGAAGGACGGATGGACATGACGATTACCGCTCAGATGGTCAAGGAACTGCGCGAGGCGACCGGCGCCGGCATGATGGATTGCAAGAATGCGCTCGCCGAGACCAACGGCAATATCGAGGCGGCCGTCGATTGGCTGCGCAAGAAGGGGCTTTCGAAAGCGGCCAAGAAGGCCGGGCGTATCGCCGCGGAGGGCCTGATCGGCGTGAAGGTCGCCGGCGGCAAGGGCGTCGTGGTCGAAGTCAATTCCGAAACCGACTTCGTCGCCCGCAACGACCTGTTCCAGGGACTCGTGGCCATGATCGCCGACGTCGCCCTCGATGTCGGCCCCGACGTGGAGGCGATCAAGGCCGCGAAGGCGGGCGACCTCACCATTGCCGAGGCGCTGGCCGATACCATTGCCAAGATCGGCGAGAACATGACGCTGCGCCGCGCGGCTGCGCTTTCCGTCGGCAAGGGCGCCGTGGCCAGGTATGTCCACAACGCGGTGGCCGACGGACTTGGCAAGATCGGCGTGATCGTCGCCCTGGAGTCCTCCGGCAAGGCCGATGAACTCGCGGCTTTCGGCCGCCTGCTCGCCATGCACGTCGCGGCCTCCCAGCCGCAGGCGGTCGATCCTTCGGGTCTCGATCCGGCGGTGGTTGAACGGGAAAGGAACGTGCTCGCGGAGAAATTCCGGGCGCAGGGAAAGCCGGCCAACGTGATCGACAAGATCGTCGAGTCCGGCCTCAAGACCTTCTATAAGGAGGTCTGCCTCCTGGAACAGCCATATGTCCACGATCCGTCCAAATCCGTGGCGCAGGCGGTCAAGGAGGCCGAAGGCAGGGCCGGCGCGCCGATCAAGCTGGCCGGTTTCGTGCGCTACGCTCTGGGCGAGGGAATCGCGCGCGAAACCGCCGACTTTGCCGCGGAGGTGAAGGCCGCCGCCGGCCGGGCTTGAGCGAGCGGATTTTCAAGAGGGCTCAATGAGCGACCCGCTCTACCGTCGCGTCATCGTCAAGCTCTCGGGCGAAGCGCTGACCGGCCCGCAGGGTTTCGGCATCGACCCGGCGATGGTGGAGCGGCTTGCCGATGACCTCGCGCAAGCGGCGAGGCTCGGCGTCGAGCTCGGCGTCGTCGTCGGCGGCGGCAACATCTTTCGCGGCGTCGCGGTTTCCGCGGGCGGCGTGCCGCGGCCGGTGGGCGATACCATGGGCATGCTGGCCACGGTGATGAACTGCCTGGTGCTCGAGGCGGCGATCGAGCGCGCCGGCTGCGAAGCGCGGACGCTGTCGGCGCTGACCATGCCCGAAGTGTGCGAGACCTACAATCGCAAGCGCGCGCTGAAGAACCTGGGCAAGGGTCGCGTGGTGCTGCTCGCCGCGGGCACCGGCAATCCCTATTTCACCACCGACACCACGGCGGTGTTGCGCGCCGCCGAGCTCGAGGCGCAAGCGGTGCTCAAGGCCACCAATGTCGACGGCGTCTACACCGCCGACCCGAAGAAGGATCCTGGCGCCCGCCGGTACGAGAAGCTCACTCACCAGGAGGCACTGGAAAAGGACCTGCGCGTCATGGACGGCACCGCCTTCGCGCTTGCCCGGGAAAATCGAATGCCTATCATCGTGTTCTCGATCGCGGAAAAGGACGCGATCGCGACCGTGCTGCGCGGCAAGGGACGCGCCACGGTGGTCGGCTGAGGGGCGCGCGTGCCGAACGTCTCCGTGATCGGGGGGATCGCCATGGCCAATGAAACCCACGACATCAACGAGCTCAAGCGGCGCATGCAGGGGGCGACCGCGGTGCTCCGGACGGAACTGGCCGGTCTGCGTACCGGCCGCGCCTCGCCGCATCTGCTGGACCCGATTCACGTCGATGCCTATGGCACGCAGATGCCTCTCAACCAGGTCGCGACGGTGAGCGTGCCGGAACCGCGCCTCATCACTGTCAATGTCTGGGACCGCTCGTTGGTACACGCGGTCGAGAAGGCAATCATTAACTCTAATCTCGGTCTCACGCCGGCCACCGAAGGGCAGCTGATCCGGTTGCGGATTCCTGAGCTCAACGAGGAACGTCGCCGCGAACTCGTCAAGGTCGCGCACAAATATGCGGAGAATGCCCGGGTGGCCGTGCGTCACGTGCGCCGCGACGGCCTCGACGTCATCAAGCGGCTGGAAAAGGAACACAAGATCAGCAAGGACGATCACGACCGTTTCTCGGCCGAAATTCAGAAAGCGACGGACGCGGTGATCGCGGAGATCGATCAGATGCTCGGGGCGAAGGAAAAGGAGATCCTCACGGTCTGAGGTCAGCCCCATGCCGGAAACCGAAGCCTCGCGCGTTGCCGGATATGCGCCGCCACGCCATGTCGCCATTATCATGGACGGCAACGGTCGCTGGGCGGCGGCGCGCGGATTGCCGCGCGGGGAAGGGCACCGGCGCGGCGTCGAGGCCTTGCGCCGCACGGTCCGCGCGGCCGGCGACCTCGGCATCAAATACCTCACGATATTTTCGTTCAGCGCCGAGAACTGGTCTCGTCCGGCAAGCGAGATCGGCGAATTGATGGGTCTGTTGCGGCGCTTCATCCGCAACGATCTCGCCGAGCTGCACCGCAGCAATGTGCGCGTGCGCATCATCGGCGAGCGCCAGGGTCTCGAGCCGGACATCGCACGCCTTCTCATCGAGGCGGAGGATCTCACCAAGGGCAATGACGGGCTGATCCTGATCGTCGCGTTCAATTACGGCGCGCGCCAGGAGATCACGCGCGCCGCGCGGCGCATATCGGAGCGCGTTCTCGCCGGCGCGCTGGCAGTCGACGACATCACCATGGAGACCGTGGTCGATTGTCTCGACGCGCCGGACGTGCCCGATCCCGATCTCATCATCCGTACCAGCGGCGAACAGCGGCTGTCCAATTTCCTGCTCTGGCAGGCGGCCTATAGCGAACTCGTGTTCGTGCCGAGCTATTGGCCCGACTTCGACCGCGCCGCGCTCGAGGCGGCGATCGACGAATATCGCCAGCGCGAACGCCGCTTCGGCGGCCTGATCGCCAAGACCGGATCCTGAACGTGGCTGCCTCCGCGCCCGTATCCGATCCCGGCCATACCGGGACTGACGCGCGCGCGCGCACCGGCAATCTCGCCCTGCGCCTGGCCTCGGCCGCGGTCCTCGCGCCGCTCGCGCTCGGCACGGCCTTCGTCGGCGGATGGGCCTTCGCCTTGTTCTGGACGCTTGCCGCCGTCGCCGTGTTCTGGGAATGGACCGCGCTCGTCGCCGACCGTCGCTACCGGCTGTTGGTCTTTTCCGGGGCCGGAGCGGTCGCGGCGGCGGGCCTGCTTGCCGATCGCGGCCGGATGGTCGCGGCGGCCTTGGTGCTCGCGCTCGGGGCGCTCGCCGCCGCCGTGTTCGCGCCGCGCGGCCGCCGGTTGTGGATCCTGGGCGGCGTGGGCTATGCCGGTAGCATGCTGCTGACGCCGATGATCCTGCGGTCCGATCCGGCCTACGGCTTCTTCGCCATCCTGTTCCTGTTCGTGGTGGTGTGGACCACCGACGTGCTCGGCTATGTCGGCGGCCGCGCTTGCGGCGGGCCGAGGCTTGCCCCCGCCATCAGCCCCAACAAGACCTGGGCCGGCGCGGCTTCCGGCACGCTCGGGGCCATGGCGGTCACCGCCATCGGCGTGCATGTCCTCGGCGGTTTCGACATCCCGGCGCTGGTGACCCTCGCGCTCGTGTTGTCGATCGCGGCCCAGCTCGGCGATCTCATGGAATCGCGCATCAAGCGCCAATTCGGCGCCAAGGACGCAAGCCGCCTCATTCCCGGCCATGGCGGCGTCATGGATCGGCTCGACGGATTCTGGGCCGCCGCGCTCACCGGCTGCCTGATCGGCCTGGCGCGCGGCGGCCTCGATGCGGCGGCGCGCGGCCTTTTGGTGTGGTGAGCCGATGACCGCGCGCGGAGCCGACGGTCCCGTCGTGGCGAGCGAGCCGACGATACGCAGCGTCACGATACTCGGCGCGACCGGGTCGGTCGGGGCCAGCACCGTCGATCTGATCAAACGCAATGCCGCGCTCTACCGCGTCGAAGCGGTGAGCGCGCGGCGCAATGCCGCCGCGCTCGGCCGCATCGCGCGCGAGCTCGGCGCCCGCCTCGCCGTGGTCGGCGACGAGACGGCCTATGGCGAGCTCAAGGCGGCGCTCGCCGGCAGCGGCATCGAGGCCGCGGCGGGCCAAGCGGCCTTGATCGAGGCCGCGCAGCGGCCGGCTCAATGGGTGATGGCGGCGATCAGCGGCGCGGCGGGCCTCAAGCCCACGCTGGCGGCAATCGCGCGCGGGGCGACCGTCGCGCTCGCCAACAAGGAATGTCTGGTCTGCGCCGGCTACCTGTTCATGCGTGCCGCGGCCGAGGCCGGCGCGACCGTGCTGCCGGTCGATTCGGAGCACAATGCCATCTTTCAGGCGCTCGCCGCCGGCCGGCGGGAGGAGGTCGCGCGCGTGATCCTGACGGCCTCGGGAGGGCCGTTCCGAACCTGGTCCGCGGAGGCGATCCGCGGCGCCACGCCGGCACAGGCGCTGCGCCATCCCAACTGGTCGATGGGACCGAAGATCACCGTCGACTCGGCGACCTTGATGAACAAGGGCCTCGAGCTCATCGAGGCGCATCATCTCTTCGGCCTTCCCTCGGAACGGATCGACGTGCTGGTGCATCCGCAGTCGGTCGTGCACGGTCTCGTCGAATTTCGCGACGGCTCGCTCATCGCGCAGCTCGGCCCGCCGGATATGCGGGTTCCGATCGCGCACTGCCTCGCCTGGCCGGCGCGCATCGACGGTCCGGTCAAGCGGCTCGATCTTGCGGCGCTCGGTCAGCTCACCTTCGAGATGCCGGATCACGGGCGTTTTCCGGCGCTGCGTCTTGCGCGCAGCGCCCTGGAACAGGGCGGGGCGGCCCCGACCGTGCTTAATGCCGCCGACGAGATCGCGGTCGGCGAGTTCATCGCCGGCCGCCTCGGCTTTGCCGCCATCCCCGCTTTGGTCGAGGCCACGCTCGCGGCGGCCGCCAAGCGCGGCCTGCTCGGCGAGCCGGACGACGTCGATGCCGCCCTCGCCGTTGACCATGTTGCGCGAAGTCTGGCCCGCGACCTCTTGCGCGAAATTGCCGTAAAGGCATCCTAGAGCGGAAATCGGTACTATTGACCCGTCATTGCCGGCGCCGCGAGACGGGGATTATGGAACCGCGGCCCGGGATCCGGGTCGTCATCGGGTCGGTATCGGGCCGTCGGAATCGGTCGGACGAGGGTGCAATGAATTTTGACATCATGGGCGGCCTCGCCGTCTTCGGCGGTCTTGCGGGCTACATCGTGCCCTTCCTGTTCGTGCTCACGGCGGTCGTCTTCTTCCATGAGCTCGGTCATTTCCTGGTGGCCCGCTGGTGCGGCATCAAGGTGCTCACCTTCTCGATCGGCTTCGGCCCCGAGATCCTCGGCTTTAATGACCGCCGCGGCACGCGCTGGAAATTGTCCGCCATCCCGCTCGGCGGCTATGTCAGATTCTTCGGCGACACCAACGAGGCGAGCGCGCCCGATCAGGCCGCGCTCGCACGGATGAGCGACGGGGAGCGCAAGCGCTCCTTTGCCGCCCAGTCCGTCATCCGACGCGCGGCCGTGGTGGTTGCCGGACCGATCGCCAATTTCCTTCTCGCGATCCTGATCTTTGCCGGCATCTTCATGGCCGTCGGCAAACAGACCGCCTCGCCGCGCGTGGATGCGGTGCAGCCCGGCAGCGCCGCCGCCGCCGCCGGCTTCAAGCCGGGCGACCTCGTGCTCTCGATCGACGGCACCAAGATCGACAGCTTCGCCGATATGCAACGCATCGTCAGCATCAGCGCCGGCGAGACGCTGACCATCGTCGTCGACCGCGGCGGCGTGCCGGTAACGCTCAAGGCGACGCCGCAGCTGCACGAGATCAAGGACAATTTCGGCAATGTGCAGCGGATCGGCGTGCTCGGGATCAGCCGCTCCATGGCGCCGGGCGACATCAAGACGCAGAGAATGGGCCCCCTCGAAGCCGTGGTCGCCGGCACCCGGGAAACCTGGTTCCTGGTCGACCGGACGCTCGCCTATATCGGCGGCGTGTTCATGGGACGGGAGGCCGCCGACCAGCTCGGCGGACCGATTCGGATCGCCCAGGTCTCGAGCGAAGTGGCGAGCGCCGGCTTCACCGCGCTCATTCACCTTACCGCGGTGCTCTCGGTGTCGATCGGGCTGTTAAATCTGTTCCCGATCCCCATGCTCGATGGCGGTCACCTTTTGTTCTATGGAATCGAAGCCCTGCGCGGCCGGCCGCTGTCCGAGCGGGCGCAGGAAATGGGCATGCGGATCGGGCTCGCCATCGTCGTGATGTTGATGATTTTCGCAACATTTAACGACATACTCCACCTCGCCATGTCCTGACCGTTGCTCTCCTGCAACTTTTTGAGGGGAAAGGGAAAGTTGCGCAAGCAAAGGCGTTTGCGGCGTGCGAGAAAGGCTGTACAAACCGGGTCCATAACCGGCCGGACAGCCGTGCGTCGCGGACGCGGGACGGGGGCGGTCGTAACGATAATAAGGGCGCGTAGCGCATGGGACTTTGTGTGCGGTTGGCGCGGGGACTGACCGTCTGCTGCGTCGTCCTCGGCGGTCTTGTCGCCGGTGCCGGCGTGGCGTCGCTGGCGACGGCCGGTGCTGCGGTGGCGCAGACCGTGAGCACCATCGAGGTTCACGGCAACCGCCGGGTCGAGGCGGCGACCATCCGTTCCTATTTCAAGCCGGGAGCCGACGGCCGACTCGGTCCGGCGCAGATCAACGAGGGCATCCAGGCCCTCTACGCCACCGGCCTGTTCCAGGACGTCCAGTACCGCATGGTCGGCGGCCATCTCGTCGTCACCGTGGTCGAGAACCCGGTCATCAACCAGGTTGCCTTCGAAGGGAACAAGAAGATCAAGGACGAACAGCTCCAGGCCGAGGTGCAATCCAAGCCGCGCGGCACGCTGTCCAAACCCACGGTGCAGGCGGACGTTCAGCGCATCATCGAGATCTACCACCGCAGCGGCCGCTTCGACGTGACCGTCGATCCCAAGATCATCGAACTGCCGAACAACCGCGTGAACCTCGTCTTCGAGATCAATGAAGGGCCCAAGACCGGCGTCAAGGAAATCCGCTTCGTGGGCGCGCACGCCTTCTCGGCGAGCCGTCTCAAGGACGTCATCAAGACCAGCGAGAGCAACTGGCTGAGCTTCCTCCAGACCACCGATATCTATGACCCGGATCGGGTCGAGGCCGATCGCGATCTGCTCCGCCGCTTCTACCTCAGCCACGGCTATGCCGACGTGCGCATCGTGTCGGCGACCGGCGTCTACGATCCCGCGCGCAAGGGATTCATCGTCACCTTCACCATCGACGAAGGGCCGAAATATCACGTCGGCACGGTCGACGTGGTCTCCAACGTGCGCGCGCTCGACCCGGCGACGCTGCGCAGCCGTCTCAAGCTCGGCCCCGGCGACGTCTACAACGCCGACCGCGTCGAAAAGAGCGTCGAGGCGATGACCATCGAAGCCGCCAAGCACGGATACGCCTTCGCCAACGTGCGCCCGCGCGGAGAGCGCGACTTCCAGCGGCACCTGATCAATCTCGTGTTCGTGGTGGAGGAAGGCGCGCGCGTCTATATCGAACGCATCAATATTCGCGGCAATACCCGAACGCGCGATTATGTCATCCGCCGCGAGTTCGATATCGGCGAGGGCGATCCCTACAACCGCGCGCTGATCGACCGCGCCGAGCGGCGGCTCAAGAACCTCGACTTCTTCAAATCGGTCAAGATCACCAACGAACCGGGTTCGGCGCCGGACCGCGTGATCATCAATGTCGACGTGGAGGAGAAATCGACCGGCGAGTTCTCGGTCTCGGGCGGCTACTCCACGGCCGACGGCTTCATCGCCGAGGTGAGCGTGGCCGAACGCAACCTGCTCGGTCGCGGTCAGTTCGCCAAGGCCTCGGTGAGCTACGGCCAATATACCAAGGGCTTCCAGCTCTCCTTTGCCGAACCCTATCTGTTCGGCTACCGCATGGCCGGCGGCATCGACCTTTTCGCGCGGCAGAACCTCGCCAATTCCTACGTGTCCTACAACACCCAGTCGGTGGGCGTGAACCTGCGCCTCGGCTTCGCCCTCACCGAGGAACTGGCGTTCCAGCCGCGCTACTCGATCTACCAGCAGAAGATCACGCTGCCGGATCAGTACAACGACTGCCAGTTTTCGCCCAATGCGCCGATCAATAACCCGAACGCTACCGGCGTCACTCCGGGTGATCCCTGCTACGCCAATGGCGAGGCGTCGCTGCCGGTGCGGATGGAACTTGCCAACGGTCCGGTCCTCGTATCGATGGTCGGCTATACGCTTGCCTACAACACGCTCGACAACAACCGCGTGCCGACGAGCGGCATCTATGCCGAGCTCAAGCAGGACCTGGCCGGCGTGGGCGGCGACGTGAACTTCATCCGCACGCAAGTTGAAGGCCGCACCTATTACGAGGTGCTGCCGGACGTCGTCGGCGTGCTCAAGCTGCAGGGCGGCAATGTGAGCGGCTGGGGCGGCCGCGACCTGCGCATGCTCGACCATTTCTTCATGGGTCCGAACCTGGTGCGCGGTTTTGCGCCCGCCGGCATCGGCCCGCGCGACCTGACCAACGGCACCTTCAACGACGCGCTCGGCGGCAGCCTCTATTGGGGCGCGAGCGTCGAATTCCAGACGCCGCTCTATTTCCTGCCGAAGGAGATCGGCATCAAGGCTGCGGTCTTCGCCGACGCCGGCTCGCTGTGGAACTACGAAGGGCCCACGAGCTGGAGCGTGACCGGCGAACGCGTGGAAGTGGGTCTCGACAGCCCGAGCATGATCCGCTCCTCGGTCGGCGTGGGCTTCATCTGGGATTCGCCGCTCGGCCCGCTGCGTTTCGACTTCGCCTATCCGCTTAGCAAATACTGCGCCACGGGCATTGCCGGAAACGAGGTCTGCGACCGCACCCAGTTCTTCCGCTTCAGCGGCGGCACCAAATTCTAGAGCGGATTCCGGTGGCGTCGAGCGGTCATTGCCGGCGCGGCGGGGCGATCCGGATTTGACCATGCCGATCATGGATTGCTCCGTTGCCCCCGGGGGCTCCGCGCAATGATCGAGCCGATTCAAACGGATCGGAATCCGCTCTAGCCGGGTCCGCGGCGCAGCTTGCTGACGCGCGTGAACCCGTTGGCTTCCATGCGCGGAAATGCGCGAGGCGCCTGTGCTGGTGGCACCCATGAGCGAGCCGTTCTTCCTCCGACATAGTACCGGCCTGTCGCTTGCCGAGATCGCGGCGCTGACCGGGGCGCAGGCCCCGGCCGAGGAACGTCGCCTCACCGACGTCGCGCCGCTCGAGCTTGCCGGTCCCCGCGACCTTGCGTTCTACGACGACAGACGTTTCGCGGCGGCCGCGCGCGCCACGCGTGCCGGCGCCTGTTTGACCACGGCGCGGCTCGCGTCCGATCTGCCGCCCGCGGTCGCGCGGCTGATCGTGGCCGAGCCTTACCGCGCCTTCGTTCGCGCCGCGCGCGCGTTGTTCCCGCACGCGTTGCGGCCCTCCCCGCTCTCGGGACCGGGCGTTGCCGCCGGCGCGCATGTCGATCCCTCGGCGCGGCTCGAGGACGGCGTGACGGTCGAACCGGGGGCGGTGATCGGTTCCGGGGCCGGCATCGGCGCCGGCACGCTCATCGGCGCCAACGCGGTCATCGGCGCCGGCGTGCAGATCGGCCGCGATTGCGCGATCGGCAGCGCCACGGTGGTCACCCATGCCCTGATCGGGGACCGCGTCATCATCCATCCTGCCTGTTCGATCGGCCAGGACGGCTTCGGCTACGTGGCGGAGGGCGGCATCCGGCTGAAAATGCCGCAGGTCGGGCGCGTGATCATCCAGGACGACGTCGAGATCGGCGCCGGCACGACCATCGACCGGGGGGCGCTGCGCGATACCGTGATCGGCGAAGGCACCAAGATCGACAATCTGGTCCAGGTCGGCCACAATGTGTCCATCGGCCGGCATTGCGTCATCGTGGCGCAAACCGGGATTTCCGGGTCCGCGACGCTTGAAGACTTTGTTGTGCTGGGGGCCCGGGTCGGACTAAATACCGGTGCCGTCATCGGCGAAGGCGCGCAGATCGCCGCTCTCAGTGTCGTGAACGGCAAGGTGCCGCCCGGCGCGCGTTGGGGGGGAACGCCGGCCAAACCGGTCAAGCAGTGGATGCGCGAAATGCTGACTCTCGAGCGGCTGGCGCAGGGTCGGTCGGGCGGCAACAGGGCAGGGGAAGAGTCAGAGTCATAAGGCCTGTCGTGCCATGAACGAAGCGGTCACCAGCGTCGACAGCGTGGGCATTGCCAAGATCCTCAGGATGCTGCCCCACCGTTATCCGTTCATGATGATCGACAAGGTCATCGACATTCGGGGCAATGTCAGCGGCATCGGCATCAAGAACGTCACCGTCAACGAACCGCAATTCATGGGCCACTTCCCCGACAACCCGGTCTTTCCGGGCGTGCTGTTGATCGAAGGCATGGCGCAGACCGGCGGCGTGCTCTGCGTGGTCGGTCTCGGCCTGGAAAAGGCGCCGGGCGTCTATTTCATGACCATCGACAACGCCAAGTTCCGCCGGCCCGTGGTGCCGGGCGACACGGTCGAATATCACATGCGGCTGTCCGCCAACCGCAGGCACATGTGGTGGTACAAGGGCGAAGCCAAGGTGCGCGGTCGGGTGGTGGCCGAAGCCGAGGTCGGCGCCATGATCTACGACGCATGAACGCGCCGATGATCGACCCGTCGGCGCGGATCGCCGCCTCCGCGCGCATCGGACGGAACTGCACCATCGGTCCCTACTGCACGATCGGCCCCGATGTTTCGCTCGGCGAGGGATGCCGGCTCCTCGCGCATGTCAACGTGACGGGCGTCACGACGATCGGCGCGCGGACCGTGATCCATCCCTTCGCCTCGCTCGGCACGCCGCCGCAGTCGGTGGCCTACCGCGGGGGTGCGACGCGTCTCGTGGTCGGCGTCGACTGCGACATCCGCGAGCACGTGACGATCAACACCGGCACCGAGGACGGCGGCGGCCTCACGCAGATAGGCGATCGCTGCTTCCTGATGGCCGGCGCGCATGTCGCGCACGACTGCAAGGTCGGCAACGACGTCACGATGGCGAACAACGTGCTGCTCGGCGGCCATGTCGAGGTCGGCGATCATGCCGTGTTCGGCGGCGGCTCGGTGGTGAGGCAGTTCGTGCGCATCGGCGAGGGCGCGATGATCGCCGGCCTGAGCGGCGCGCGCGCCGATGTCATTCCCTGGGGCATGGCGCAGGGTCCGCTCGCGCATCTCGTCGGCCTCAATGTGGTGGGGCTCAGGCGCAAGGGCTTCGCCAGGTCCGAGGTGCACGCGCTGCGACGCGCCTATGAGGACCTGTTCTTCGGCAGCGGCGAATTCCGCACCCGGCTTGCCCGCCTGGCCGCGGCAAAGGATGCGCCGCCGCTCGTCGCCAAGATGATCGCCTTCATCCAGGCGGGCAAGCGACCGCTCACCGGTGCCGTCCGGCGGCACGGGGGCGACGCGGAGCCATGAGCGCCGAGGCCCGCACCGAGCCCGGTCCGCTCGCGCTGATCTGCGGCGGCGGCAGCCTGCCGCTTGCGGTGGCCGATTCGGTTGCCGCGCGCGGGCGGGAGGTGGTGCTGTTCCCGCTGCACGGCGCGGCGAAGCCGGCGGATTTCGCCGCGCGTCCGTCGCGTTGGCTGCATGTGGGCCAGTTCGGCAAGTTCGTGCGCCTCGCGCGCGCGGCGGGCTGCCGCGAGGTGGTCCTGATCGGATCGCTGGCGCGGCCGGCGGTGTGGCAGATCAGGCCGGACTGGCGCACCTTGCGGCTCATGCCGCGCATCGTCGCCGCCTTCCGCGGCGGCGACGATCATCTGCTGTCGGGGATCGCGCGGATCATGGAGGAGCACGGTTTCCGCCTCGTCGGCGCGCACGAGGTGGCGCCGCAAATCCTGACGCCTGCGAGCGTGCTCGGCGCGGTCCAGCCTGCGCCGTCCGACCGCGACGACATTGCGCTCGGTCTCGACTTCCTGCGCGCGAGCGCAGCTTTCGACGTGGGCCAGGCGGTGGTGGTTGCCGATCGGCACGTGCTCGCGGTGGAAGCCGCGGAAGGCACCGACGAGATGCTCGCCCGCGTGGCGCAGCTGCGCGCGAGCGGCCGCGTGCGCATGGCGGCCGGCCGCGGCGTCATGGTGAAGGCGCCGAAGCAAGGGCAGGACAGGCGTTTCGATCTGCCGGCGATCGGCCCGCACACGGTGGAAGGCGCCGCGCGCGCAGGCCTCGCCGGCATCGCGATCGCGGCGGGCGAGACGCTTCTGGCCGAGCCGGCGCGCCTTGTTTCCGTGGCCGACCGCGCCGGCATTTTCGTCGTCGGGGTTACGGCCGGACCGGTTGCATGAGCCCGCGCGTCTTCCTGGTTGCGGCCGAGGAATCGGGCGATCGGCTCGGCGCCGGCCTCATGGCGGCGATCAGGACGCGCGCGCCGCAGGCGCGTTTTTGCGGCATGGGCGGCGCGCATATGGCGGCGCAGGGCCTCGAGGCTCTGCTCCCCTCGGACGATCTCGCGATCGTCGGCTTCGGTGCCGTGCTCGCGAGGCTTCCGAAAATCCTCCGCCGCATCCGCGAGACCGCGGCAGCCGCCATCGCGGCCAAGCCCGACGTGCTGGTGATCATCGACAGCCCGGATTTCACCCACCGCGTCGCTCGGCGCGTGCGCGAGCGCGCGCCGTCGATCCCGATCGTGGACTATGTGTGCCCCTCGGTCTGGGCGTGGCGGCCGGGACGGGCGCGCGCCATGCGTGGCTATGTGGATCACGTGCTGACGCTATTGCCGTTCGAGCCGCAGGCGCTCGCCGCGCTCGGCGGTCCCGCCGCGACCTATGTCGGGCATCCGCTGATCGAGCAGCGCGACGCGCTGCGTCCGAGCGCGGCCGACGTCGCACGTCGCGACGCGGATCCGCCCGTGCTGCTCGTGCTGCCGGGCAGCCGCGCGGGCGAGATCCGCCGCCTGGCCCCGGTCTTCGGCGCCGCCGTCGCGCGCCTTGCGCGGGCGCGCGGTCCGCTCGAGGTGGTCGTGCCGGCGGTGCCGCAATTGGCGCGCGAGGTCGAGGCAGAAGTCGCGCGCTGGCCGGTCGCGGCGCGGCTTGCCGTTACCGCCGACGACAAGCACCGCGCCTTCCGCCAAGCGCGCGCGGCGCTCGCCAAGTCGGGCACTTCGACGCTCGAACTCGCGCTTGCCGGCGTGCCGATGGTCGCCGCCTATAAGCTGTCTGCCGCCGAGGCGGCCGTGGCCTGGGCCATGATCCGGGTTCCGAGCGTGATCCTTGCCAACCTGGTCCTCGGCGAGCCGGTGGTGCCGGAATATCTGCAGTTCGACTGCAGGCCGGATCGGCTGGCGGCGGCGCTCATGCCGCTCATCGCCGACAGCCCGCAGCGGCGCGCGCAGGTCGACGCCTTCCGGAGGCTCGAGGCCGTTCTCGGCGCGGGCAGCCCCAGCGCGCGGGCGGCGGCGGTGGTTCTCGCTTATGCGGCCGGTCGGGAGGAGCCGCGCAAGGAAGCGATGGCATCCGACGGGCCGACGGCGTAAGTTTATCGGGCTTGCATCTGCGAACCGGCCGCCATCGGCCGACCAGCCCGGATTCCTTCGGTGTCGATCCCAGCGCGCGCCGCCATCACCGCCGTTCACGGCTATGTACCGCCCGATCTGCTCACCAATGCGGAGCTGGCGCGGATGGTCGACACCAGCGACGCCTGGATCACGGAGCGCACCGGTATCAAGGAACGACATATCCTGAAAGGCACGGGGCTCGGCACCTCGCACATGGCGGCGGAAGCGGTGCGCGGTCTGCTCGAGAAGACCGGCACCGCGCCGCGCGACGTGGACCTGTTGATCTGTGCCACCACCACGCCCGACATGCAGTTTCCCTCGACCGCCAATCTCATTTGCGACATGGTCGGCGTGCGCAATGTCGGCTCCTTCGACGTGCAGGCGGCGTGCTCGGGTTTTCTCTATTCGCTGACCATCGCCGCGCAGTTCATCGCCAACGGCGCCGCCCGCAAAGTGGTGGTGGTCGGCGCCGACAAGATGTCGTCGATCGTCGACTATACCGACCGCGCGACCTGCGTGCTGTTCGGCGACGGCGCGGGCGCGGTGATGCTCGAGCCCGACGATCGTGGCTACGGCATCATTGACGCGCTGATCCGTTCCGACGGTTCGGGCATGATCCACCTGCACCAGAAGGCGGGCGGCTCGCGCCTGCCGGCGAGCGCCGAAACGGTCGCCGCGCGGCTGCACTACGTGCATCAGGAAGGCGCCGCGGTCTACAAATTCGCGATCGCCAAGATGGCGGAGGTGTCCGCCGAGATCATGGCCCGCAACAACCTGCGCGCCGACATGATAGACTGGCTGGTGCCGCACCAGGCCAACAAGCGTATCATCGAATCGACGGCCGAACGCATGGGGCTGCCGATGGATCGCGTCATGGTGACAATCCACAAATACGGCAACACCACCAATGCCACGATCCCGCTCTGCCTGTGGGACTATGAGCCGCGGCTGCGGCGCGGCGACCGCGTGGTGTTCGCCGCCTTCGGCGGCGGGTTCACCTGGGCGGGACTCTATGCGCAATGGAGCTACGACGGGTCCGCGGCGTCGCGGTCGAACGGAAAGGGTAACGGAAAAGACGCCTGAGTCCGCTGCGCCGGCCGCGCCGGCTCGGCGCGATCCGCCGCGGCCGGACTATTTGCGCCTCGAGATCGGCACGTAGTCGCGGCGCGTTGCACCGGTGTAGAGCTGGCGCGGGCGGCCGATCTTCTGCTTCGGATCCTCAATCATCTCCTTCCACTGCGCGATCCAGCCGACGGTGCGCGCGACCGCGAACAGCACGGTGAACATGGTGGTGGGGAATCCCATCGCCTTGAGCGTGATGCCGGAATAGAAATCGATGTTGGGGTAAAGCTTCTTCTCGATGAAATATTCGTCGCGCAGCGCCACCTTCTCAAGCTCCATCGCCACATCCAGCAACGGGTCGTCCTTGATCCCGAGCTCGGCCAGGACCTCGTGGCAGGTTTTCTGCATGATCTTGGCCCGCGGATCGTAATTCTTGTAAACCCGGTGGCCGAATCCCATGAGGCGGAAGGAATCATTGGGATCCTTCGCACGCTTCACGAATTCAGGGATCCGATCGACCGTGCCGATCTCGCGCAGCATGTTGAGCGCAGCCTCGTTGGCGCCGCCATGCGCCGGGCCCCAGAGGCAGGCACAACCGGCGGCGATGCAGGCGAACGGGTTGGCGCCGGAGGAGCCCGCAAGCCGTACCGTCGAGGTCGACGCGTTCTGCTCGTGATCGGCATGCAGGATGAAGATGCGGTCCATCGCCCGCGCGAGCACCGGGTTCACCTTGTATTCCTCGGCCGGCACCGCGAAACACATGCGCAGGAAATTCGACGCATAGTCGAGGTCGTTCTTCGGATACACGAAGGGCTGGCCGATCGAATATTTGTAGGCCATGGCCGCGAGCGTCGGGACTTTGGCAATCATGCGGATCGACGCGACCATGCGCTGATGCGGATCGGTAATATCGGTGGAGTCGTGATAGAAGGCCGACAGGGCGCCCATGCACCCCGTCATGACCGCCATCGGATGGGCGTCGCGACGGAAGCCCTGGAAGAACCGCATCATCTGCTCGTGCACCATCGAGTGATGAGTGACGCGGTAGTCGAAATCGGCCTTCTGCGCCGCGGTCGGCAGCTCGCCATAGAGCAGGAGGTAGCAGGTCTCGAGGAAATCCCCGTGCTCCGCGAGCTGTTCGATCGGATAGCCGCGGTAAAGGAGTATGCCGGCGTCGCCGTCGATATAGGTGATCTTGGATTCGCAGCTCGCCGTCGAGGTGAAACCGGGGTCATAGGTGAACATGCCGGTCTCACTGTAGAGCTTGGCAATGTCGATCACGTCCGGGCCCACGGTGCCCTTGTAGATGGGGAAATCCCAGTTCTTGTTCCCTATGGTGATCGTGCCAGTCTGTTTCTGGGTGCCGGTCTTGGCGTCCATGGTCGTTGAGCCTTCGAATTGGCGGCGCGGCAGGAAGGTCGAATCCAAGCCAGTTGGCGGACGGGATCGGACGTGCCGAATGGTGCGGATTCCCTCGCTTTTGCGTAGCTCATCCCACCGGAGGCCGCAAGACAGGCCGAGGCAGCGCGCGCCTTCCCCCAATATGGGCGGCAAGCGGTTGCGGCCAAGGGGCGGTCCGTTACACCTTCGTCGCAACCGGCGCCTGATCGCGCAGCCGCGCGAGGCTCTCCTCGCGGCCGAGCACGGCCAGGACGTCGAATATCGGCGGCGAGGTGGCGCGTCCCGTGACCGCCGCGCGCAGGGGCTGGGCCACCGCGCCGAGCTTGAGACCCATGCGTTCGGCGAAACCGCGGATCACCGTTTCGATCGTGGGCGCGTCCCAGCGTTCAACCGCCTCCAGTTGCGGCAGCAACAGGGCGATGACATGGCGCGTTTCCGGGGTCAGGAGCGCCCGGGCCTGATCGTTCAAGGCAAGCGGGCGGCTGGCCCAAAGATAACGCGAGGCTTCGAACAGTTCGACCAGGGTTTTCGCCCGCTCCTTGAGACCGGGCATGGCGGCGGTGAGCTTGGCGCGCAAGGCAGGGGTCATCTTGTCCGCGAGTTCACGGCCGCCGGCGATATGCGGAAGCAGCCGTTCCAACGCCTCGGTCAGGTCGGCGTCGGCACTGGTGCGGATGTAGTAGCCGTTGAGGTTCTCGAGCTTGGCGAAATCGAAACGCGCGGGCGAACGGCCGATTTTCGACAGGTCGAAAGCCGCGACCATTTCCTCGGTGGTGAAAATCTCCTGGTCTCCGTGCGCCCAGCCGAGACGGACGAGGTAGTTGCGCAGCGCGGCCGGCAGATAGCCCATGGCGCGGTAGGCGTCGACGCCGAGCGCGCCGTGGCGCTTGGAGAGCTTGGATCCGTCGGGACCGTGGATCAGCGGGACATGGGCCATCACCGGCACGGTCCAGCCGAGCGCATCATAGATCTGCTTCTGGCGCGCGGCGTTGGTCAGATGGTCGTCGCCGCGAATGATGTGGGTGACGCCCATGTCGTGGTCGTCGACG
Source organism: Pseudolabrys sp. (assembly GCA_019689975.1). Classification (GTDB taxonomy): domain Bacteria; phylum Pseudomonadota; class Alphaproteobacteria; order Rhizobiales; family Xanthobacteraceae; genus Pseudolabrys. The sequence goes on along the minus strand of JADGGK010000027.1, from coordinate 19,180 downwards.
ACCACGGCAAGCATGTAGGTCGGCGTGCCGTCGGAGCGCAGCAGCACCAGGTCGTCGAGATCCGAGTTCTGCCAGACGACGCGCCCCTGGACTTGATCCTCGATGACGGTTTCGCCGGCAAGCGGCGCCTTGAGGCGAATGACCGGTTTGACGCCGGCCGGTGCCTCGGAGGGGTCGCGGTCGCGCCAGCGTCCGTCGTAGACCCTCGCCCGGCCCTCGCGTCGCGCCGCCTCGCGCATGGCGGCGAGCTCCTCGGGGGTGGCGTAGCAGTAGTAGGCTTTTCCCGCGGCGAGAAGCTGCTCGGCCACCTGGCGATGGCGGGCGGCGCGGGCGTGTTGGAACACCGGTTCGCCGTCCCAGGTCAGTCCGAGCCAGGTCAAGCCGTCGATGATGGCGTTGATGGCCGCGACCGTGGAACGCTCGCGATCGGTGTCCTCGATCCGCAGCAGCATCTTGCCGCCGCGGCCGCGGGCATAGAGCCAGTTGAACAGGGCGGTCCGCGCCCCGCCGATATGGAGGAAACCGGTCGGCGAGGGAGCGAAACGCGTGACGACGGAGGCGCTCATCGCGGCACGTCTAACACAGTTGCGGCGGCGAGTGTCAGCACGATTGACATCGCGCGGGGCGTCCCGTCATGACATAGGCCGCCTTCATAAGGCGGCAACGGTGCCACGTGAGGACGCATGGCGCGAGAGGACACGGCGAGCGGCGGGACGGCCCAGGACGACAGCGGACACGATTTCATCCGCGACATCGTCAGGGCCGATCTTGAAACAGGCCGAATCAAGCAGGTCATCACGCGCTTTCCGCCCGAACCGAACGGCTATCTTCACATCGGGCATGCCAAGTCCATATGCCTCAATTTCGGCCTGGCCGAGGAGTTCGGCGGGCGTTGCCATCTTCGGTTCGATGATACCAATCCGGCCAAGGAAGCGCAGGAATATGTGGACGCCATCCAGCGCGACGTGCGCTGGCTCGGCTTCGACTGGGGCGAGCATCTCTATTTCGCCTCGGATTATTTCGAGCAGCTCTATGCCTGGGCGGAAGATCTGATCCGCGCCGGTCTCGCCTATGTGGACGATCAGAGCCAGGAGGAGATCAGGGCCAATCGCGGCACCCTGACCGAGCCGGGCAGGGACAGCCCCTACCGCGGGCGCAGCGTCGCGGAAAATCTCGACCTGTTCCGTCGCATGCGCGCGGGCGAATTTCCCAACGGCGCACGCGTGCTGCGCGCCAAGATCGACATGGCAAGCGGCAATATCAATCTGCGCGATCCGGTGCTCTATCGCATTCTGCATCTGCCGCATCCGCGCACCGGAACGGCCTGGAAGATATATCCGAGTTACGACTTCGCCCACGGTCAGTCCGACGCGATCGAACACGTCACGCACTCGATCTGCACGCTGGAATTCGAGGATCATCGGCCGCTCTACGACTGGTTCATTGAACATCTCGACGTGCCGTCGCGGCCGCGACAATACGAATTCGCCCGGCTCAATCTCACGCACACGGTATTGTCCAAACGCGTGCTCACGCGTCTGGTGCAGGAAGGCCATGTCACCGGGTGGGACGATCCGCGCATGCCGACCCTTGCGGGGCTGCGCCGGCGCGGCGTGCCGGCCGAGGCGATCCGCGACTTCGTCAAGCGCATCGGCGTGGCCAAGGCCAACAGTCTCGTCGATATTGGCATGCTCGACTTCTCGATCCGCAACGTGCTCAATCGGCGCGCGTTACGCCGTATGGCGGTGCTGCGGCCGCTCAAGGTGGTGATCGAGAACTATCCCGAAGGGAAGGTGGAAGAACTCGAGGCGGCAAATCACCCCGACGACGCGTCGGCCGGCGTGCGCAAGATCCCGTTCTCGCGCGAGCTCTATATCGAGCGCGACGACTTCATGGAACAGCCGCCGAAGAAGTTCTTCCGCTTGTCGCCGGGAAGCGAGGTGCGGCTGCGCTATGCCTACTTCATCCGCTGCACCGGCGTCGTGCGCAATTCCGCCGGCGAGGTGGAGGAGTTGCGCTGCCGCTACGACCCGGCCACGCGCGGCGGCAACGCGCCGGACGGCCGCAAGGTGAGGGCGACCATCCATTGGGTCTCAGCCGCGCACTCTTTGCCGGCCGAGGTGCGGCTCATCAATCCGCTGTTCAGGACGCCCGTTCCCTCCGGCGGCGACGATTTTGCCGCCGATCTCAACCCGCATTCGCTCGAGGTCCTCGGCGGAGCCAGGATCGAGCCGGCGCTGGCCGACAGCAGCGACGCCGCGCCGGTGCAATTCGAGCGCCAGGGATATTTCTGTCGCGATCCGGATTCGAGGCCCGACCGCCCGGTGTTCAACCGTACCGTCGGCCTGCGCGACAGTTTCGCAAAGGAACTCGCAAAGGGTGGCGATCCCGCGCAGGGGGCGTGAGGCGCTGCCGACCGCGTTGGCCCCTGCGCGCGCCGGCGACCAGGGCCGGTTCGCGAAAGAAAAGCGGTGGGGGACGCGGACCCTTATCCGCTTCCGCGGCCGCACAGGCTCGCCGGGAGCCGTGACCGCCCTTCGGCGCCGCCCGCGACCGGGTCGGCGCGGAAGGACGGGGCGCGCCCGGCATGTTCACAACCGTTCCCCTAGTCATGATCAAGATACAACCTATGATAGTGGAACGGCCCTAACGGCCCGAGGGAGCCGCGGATGGCTGAGATCGGCGGCCGTTACCCCGGTCGACCGCGTCTTCGCGCCAAGGCCTGGACGGCGGACGGCGCCTCCGGTGCGGGACGTCGCGCCCGCGAGGCGATGCCGAAGGACCGCGCCCTCGTGCTCGCCGAGCTGGGGCGCCGCCTTGCGGCATGGGCCCGCGCCGAGGTCGCGCCCGGCCGGCTGCTGCCCTGGCTTGCGGTCGCATTCGGGACCGGCGTGCTGCTCTATTTTTCCGCCGCGCGCGAGCCGGCCTGGTGGGCGGCGCTCGCCGTCGCCGCGGCGTCGCTCCTCGGCGCATTTCTCGCGCGACGGCGCGCGATCGCCTTCGCCCTTGCCCTGGCCTGCGCCGCGGTGACGGCCGGATTTGCCGTCGCGACGCTGCAGACCGCGCGCCTTGCGCATCCGATCCTGCGCCAGCCGCTGTGGAAGGTCTCGCTCAGCGGCTATGTCGAGGCGCGCGAGGAACGGGAGCGCAGCGACCGTATCACGGTCAGGGTGCATGGCCTTGCCGGCGCTCGGCGCGGGGAGGTGCCCGAACGCGTCCGCGTCGCCCTGCGTCGCGGCACCGCGCCGGCAGTCGGCAGCTTCGTCTCCTTCGCCGCGCATTTGTCGCCGCCGCCGCCGCCGCTGCGGCCCGGCGGCTATGATTTCGCCCGCGACATGTATTTTCTCCGCATCGGCGCCTCCGGCTACGTGCTGGGTCCGATGACGGTGATGCCCGCCCCCGAGCGCGCAACGATCTGGCTGCGCTGCGCGGCGGTGCTCGACTCGATCCGGGAGCTGATCGACCGGCGCATCCGCGCCGTGTTGCCCGATGACCGCGGCGCGATCGCCTCCGCATTGATCACCGGCAAGCGCGACGCGATCACCGCGCCGGTCAACGACGCGATGTATGTTTCCGGGCTCGCGCACGTGCTTTCGATCTCGGGTTATCACATGGCGGCAGTCGCCGGCATCGCCTTCTTCATCCTCCGAGCCGGCCTGGCATTGGCGCCGTCGCTGGCGATGCGCAAGCCGATCAAGAAATGGGCCGCCATGGGGGCGCTCGCCGCGGCGGCGTTCTATCTCGTGCTGTCCGGCGCCGAGGTCGCGACGCAGCGATCCTTCATCATGATCGCCGTCGTGCTGAGCGGAGTCTTGGTCGACCGTCCGGTGCTCACCTTTCGCACGCTCACGCTCGCGGCGCTCTGCGTCCTGTCGCTGGCGCCGGAATCGATCGCCCAGCCCAGTTTCCAGATGTCCTTCGCGGCAACGCTGGCGCTGATTGCCGGCTATCAATACGGCCTGCCGTGGCATGCCGAGCCGGATTCCTCGTTGAGCGCCCGCGTCGCGCTATGGGGCGCGCGCGAGGCGATCGGGCTTGCGCTCTCCTCGCTGGTGGCAGGCCTTGCCACGATGCCCTATGCGGCGTTCCATTTCCATCGCCTGGCGCCCTATGGCGTGCTCGCCAATCTGCTGGCCATGCCGGTCGTGTCGCTCGAGGTGATGCCGATGGGCATCCTCGGCGTGCTGGCGCTGCCGCTCGGCTGCGACGACGTGTGCTGGCGGCTGATGGGCGCCGGGCTCGACTGGATGATCGCGGTGGCGCTGTGGGTCGCGCATCTGCCGGGAGCGGTCGCACCGGTTCACGCCTTCGGCGTCGGTCCGCTGCTGCTCTGCACCGCGGGGATCCTGCTGATCTGCCTCCTCAGCACCCCGCTGCGGTTGAGCGGCGCGGCGCTCGTGCTTGTCGCCTGCGTCTGGGCTCTCGCGACGCCGCGTCCCGACGTGCTCATCGCCGGCGAGGGGCGCGTGGTCGCGTTCCGGGGTCAGGACGGACGCCTCGCGGTCCTGTCGGGAGCCGGCGATGCTTTTGCGGTCAAGGAATGGCTCGCCGCCGACGGCGACCCGCGCGCACCGAACGACGCCAGCCTGGCATATGGCGTGTCCTGCGACGCCTTCGGCTGCGTGGGACGACTGCGCGGCGGCGCCGCGGTGGCCTTTGCCCGCACGCTCGAGGCGATGGCGGAAGATTGCATGCAGGCCGCGGTGGTGGTGAGCCCGCGCTTCGCGCACCGGCCCTGTGCGGCGGTGCTGGTCGACCGCGCCGCCACGCGGCAAAAAGGCGCGATCGCGCTGCGCCGGGTCGGCGACCGTTTGGAGGAAGATGTCACCTGGGGGCCCGGCGTTGACCGTCCCTGGATGCCGCGCGCGGAGACGCCGCTTGCACCGCTCGCCACACGCCAAGCCGCAGTCGACGCGACACCGCGCCTTGCCGACCTCGAGATCGGCGACTGAACCGGCGGGCGGGACGCCTCAATAACGGCGGAACAGGCCGACCAGCTTGCCCTGGATGCGCACGCGGTTGGGCGGCAGAATGCGCACCTCGTAGGAGGCGTTGGCCGGCTCGAGCGCGATCGAGGCGCCGCGGCGGCGGAAGCGTTTGAGCGTCGCCTCCTCGTCGTCGATCAGCGCCACCACGATGTCGCCGGTTTCGGCCGTTTCCGCGCGCCGGATGAGCGCGATGTCGCCGTCGAGAATCCCGGCCTCGATCATCGAATCGCCGCGCACTTCGAGGGCGAAATGCTCGCCCGCCGAAAGCAGGTCGGGCGGCATGTTGATGACATGGCTGCGGGTCTGGATAGCCTCGACCGGCGTGCCGGCCGCGATCCGCCCCATTACCGGCACCGGGATCGGCCGCCCGCCTTCGGCCGCATCGCCCTCGGCCGCGGCGCGGACGCGACCGAGGTCGCCTTCGATCACGCTCGGCGTGAACCGGCGCGAGCGGCCGGGAAGCCCGTGGCCGACCGATTCGGGAAGCCTGATGACCTCGATGGCGCGGGCGCGATTGGCCAAACGGCGGATGAATCCCCGCTCTTCCAGCGCGGTGATCAGGCGATGAATGCCGGATTTGGACCGCAGATTGAGCGCGTCCTTCATTTCGTCGAACGACGGCGGAACCCCGGATTCGGTGAGGCGCTCGTGGATGAAGCGGAGCAACTCGAATTGCTTGCGGGTCAGCATTCGTCTCTCCCCGTCGCAACCGGTCCGTTTACCGGACGGTCAGAAACAAATCATGAACGAACACTATCTGTTCCATATGTGTTCTGCAAGGTCTTAATTTGGCGTGAAGAAGTCGAATGCAGGCTAAAGCCGAAGCTTAAGGATGACGCATGGTGAACCGGCCGCCGCCGCGGGCGCATTCGGTTCCCGAACGAGCAGGCAATCGGCGCGCGCGAGCGGAAGCATCAGGGAACTGTCCTGATCGGGCAGCGGCGTCGCCACGAGGCCGTTTTCGTCCTCCGCCAGGGTTGCCCTGAGATAGTCGGCGCGCTCGTCATTGGCCGGCAGGTCGCGCCCGAGCCGTGCCGTTTGCAGGGTCGGGCCGAGTTCTTGATCGGCCCGGCCCGCGAGCCTGCGCACGAGCGGGACGAGGAAAAGCACGGCGCAGACATAGGAGGAGGCCGGATTTCCCGGCACGCCCAGCACGTGCATGGGCCCGAGCCGTCCGTGCAGCATGGGTCGGCCCGGCCGCAGGGCGATGCGCCAGAACGACAGGCGCAGGCCCTGCGTGCCGAGCGCCTGCTGCACCAGATCGCGCTCGCCGACCGAGGCGCCGCCCGAGGTGACCAGCACGTCGGCGCCCCACTGCCTGGCGCGCGTCACCGCCGCGGCGATGTCCTCGATCCGGTCGCGTGCGATGCCGAGATCCAGCGTTTCGGCGCCCTGTCCCTCGGCGAGCGCCAACAGCGCGTAACCGTTCGAATAGACGATATCGCCCGCGCGAAGCGCGCTGCCCGGCGGCACCAGTTCGTCGCCGGTGCCCAGCACCGCGACGCGCGGCCGCCGGTGCACGGGCAGCGCCGGATGATTCATGGCCGCCGCCAGCATCACGTCGCGCTCCGAAAGGCGCGCGCCCTTGCGCAGCAAGGTCATGCCCTGCCGGAAATCGAGGCCCTCGGCGCGCACATTGCGTCCGGAGGCGACGGGACGCAGGATTTTGACGCTGTCGCCGTCGCGGACGGTGAGTTCTTGGATCACCACCGCATCGGTACCGGCGGGCATGATGCCGCCGGTGAAGATGCGGGCGCATTCGCCCGCTTTGATGGCGCGCGCGAGCGGATGGCCGGCCGGGACCTCCGCCACCACGCGCAGCGTGACCGGGGCCTTGGCCACATCGGCGGCGCGCACCGCATAGCCGTCCATGGCCGACACCGCGGCCGGAGGCTGCGTGCGCCGCGCCGCGAGGTCGTCGGCGAGAACGCGGCCCGTCGCCTGCCGCAAGGGGACCATTTCCGCCGGCAGGGCTTGCGTGCCGGCGAGCACCTGCGCCAAGGCTTCCGCCACTGCGAGGAGCGCCACGGTATCAGGACTCCGCACGCCAAGGGCCGGATTTGCCGCCGGTCTTGGCGAGCAGGCGGATGCCCTCGATGCGCATGCCCTTTTCCATCGCCTTGACCATGTCGTAGATCGTCAAACAGGCGATCGAGACTGCGGTCAGCGCCTCCATCTCGACCCCGGTCTGTCCGGTCACCTTCGCCGTCGCCTGCACGCGAAAGCCGGGTAGCGAATGCTCGGGGTTGATCTCCACGTCGACCTTGGTGAGCGGCAGGGGATGACACAGGGGAATGAGGCCATGCGTGCGTTTGGCCGCCATGATGCCGGCAAGCCGCGCGGTGCCCAGAACATCGCCCTTGAGCGCGTCGCCGGCGATCACGCGGTCGAGGGTCTGCCGCTGCATCACGACCTTGCCTTCGGCCACCGCCACGCGCTCGGTTGCGCTCTTTCCCGAAATATCGACCATGCGCGCCTCGCCGCGCGAGTCGATATGCGTCAGCCCCGCCTCGACGGCGCGCCGAACCGCGCCCTTGCGCTCGTTTCGGCTTGCGCGAGAAGGCGTGCCCGTCTTTCCGCGCGCCATGATAGTCACTCCGCCGCCGCCGAATGATCGGCGCGGGAAAGAAGCGCGCGCGTCGCGCCGGCGACGTCCTGCTCCCGCATCAGGCTTTCCCCGATGAGGAAGGTCCTGATGCCGCGGCGGGCGAGGCGGGCAAGGTCGGCCGGCCTGCGCAGGCCGCTTTCCGCCACCGGCACGCGGTCGGGCGGCACCAGCGCCGCAAGACCTTCGCTGACGGCAAGCGAGGTGCGGAACGTGCGCAGGTCCCTGTTATTGATGCCGATGAGACGCGATCTGAGCCGCAAAGCGCGCGCAAGTTCATCTTCGTCGTGAACTTCAATTAATACATCCATATCATTGGCAATACATGCATCTTCTATGTCTTTCGCCGCCGCATCATCGATCGCGGCCATGATGACGAGGATGCAGTCGGCGCCGAGCGCGCGCGATTCGATCACCTGATAGGGATCGTAAATGAAATCCTTGCGGAGAACGGGCAGGTTGGTTGCCGCGCGCGCCGCGGTCAGATCCTCCGGCCGGCCCTGGAACGAGGGCGCATCGGTGAGCACCGACAAGCAGGCGGCCCCGCCCTCGGCATAGGCCCTGGCCAGCGCGGGCGGATCGAAATCGGGCCGGATCACCCCCTGCGACGGGCTTGCCTTCTTGATCTCGGCGATCAGCGCATAGTCGCCGGCGGCGAGCTTGCGCTCGATCGCCTTCAGGAAACCGCGCGGCGGCGGCGCGGCTCGGGCCTCGGCTTCGAGGACGCCGAGCGGCTTGGCGCGTCTGGCCGCGGCGATCTCCCTGCGCTTGTAGGCGGCGATGCGGGCAAGGATGTCGGCCATGTCACGCCTCCGCCGCGTGGGAAAGGGCGATGAGCCGGTCGAGCCGGCCCTCCGCCTCGCCGCTATCGACCGATCGGGCCGCGAGCCTTGCGCCCTCCGCCAGATCCCGGGCGCGCCCGGCGACGATGAGCGCGGCCGCGGCGTTGAGCAAGGCGGCATCGCGGAAGGCGCTCGGCCTGCCCTTGAGTACGTCGAGCAGCGCTTTCGCATTCTCGGCCGCGTCGCCGCCGCGCAATGCCTCGGGCGCGGCGCGCGGCAATCCCGCCTGTTCGGGCGTGATCTCGAACAGACGCACCTTGCCCTGCTCGAGCGCCGCCACGCTCGTCGCCCCGGAGGTGGTGATTTCATCGAGGCCGTCGGAGCCGTGCACCACCCAGGCCGCCTCGGCGCCCAGATTGCGGAGCACCTGCGCCATCGGCTCGATCCACTGCCGCGAAAAGGCGCCGATCATTTGTCGCGTCACGCCGGCCGGGTTCGACAGCGGGCCGAGCAGGTTGAAAATGGTGCGCGTGCCGAGCTCGACGCGCGTGGGGCCGACATTCTTCATCGCCGGATGATGCGCCGGCGCGAACATGAAGCCGATGCCGGCCTCGCTGATGCAACGACTGATCTGCGCCGGGGCGAGGTCGATCCTGACGCCCAGCGCGCTGAGCACGTCGGCGGCGCCCGCGCGCGAGGACAGCGCGCGATTGCCGTGCTTGGCGACCGGCACGCCGCAGCCTGCAACGATGAAGGCGGCGCAGGTGGAAATGTTGAACGAGCCGGAGGCGTCGCCGCCGGTGCCGACGATGTCGATGGCATCCGGGGGCGCTTTCACGCGCAGCATTTTCGCGCGCATCACCGTCACCGCGCCGGTGATCTCGTCCACGGTCTCGCCGCGCACGCGCAACGCCATCAACAACCCGCCCATCTGCGACGGCGTTGCCTCGCCCGACATCATGCGATCGAAGGCGACGGCCGCCTCCGCCCGCGTCAGGCTCGCGCCGGTCGCGACCTTGGCGATGAGCGCTTTGAAGTCGTCGGCCATGCGCTGAGATCCTATTCGGCGGCTTGCACGGCGGTGGTGCGCCGACCGGTCGCGACATTCCAGGCCGCGGCGATGTCGAGGAAGTTGCGCAGGATCGTCTGTCCGTGCTCGGAGGCGATGCTCTCGGGGTGGAATTGAACGCCGTGCACGGGAAGGCTGCGGTGCATGAGGCCCATCACCAGGCCGTCCCGCGTCTCCGCATTGACGAGGAGATCGGCGGGAAGGCCCGCACGGTCGACGACGAGCGAATGATAGCGCGTGGCCTTCAGCGCCCCGTTGATGCCGCGAAAGACGCCGTTACCAAGGTGAACGATGTCCGACACCTTGCCGTGCACGGGCACGGCGCGGACGATTCTGGCGCCGAAAGCCTGACCGATCGCCTGATGACCGAGGCAGACGCCGAGGATGGGAATGGTGGAGGCGGCCTGCGCGATGAGATCGAGGCAGATCCCCGCTTCGTTCGGCGTGCAGGGACCGGGCGACAGCACGATGGCCTCCGGCCGACGCCCGATCGCCTCCGCCGGCGTGATCTTGTCGTTGCGACAGACGACGACGCTCGCCCCCAACCCGCCCAGGCAATGGACGAGGTTGAACGTGAAGCTGTCATAGTTGTCGATCAAAAGGATCATCGCTGCCGTGCGCCCGCGTGACGGTCTTACGGCGGGGGTCGGAGGGGGTCAAGCCGAACGGGCCGGCCGCGCGCCGGGCTCGCTCCGGCCGCCCACGCTCGCGAACCTGCGCGCTTCCTCGGCGGCGCGGAACAGCGCCTTCGCCTTGTTGATGCATTCCTGCTGCTCGCAATCGGGTTCGCTGTCGGCGACGATTCCCGCGCCCGCCTGCACATACATGACGCCATCCTTCACCAGGGCCGTGCGCAAGGCGATGCAGGTATCCATCTCGCCGGCGGCGGAGAAATAGCCGACGCAACCGGCGTAGAGGCCGCGTTTCTCCTTCTCGAGCTCGTCGATGATCTGCATCGCGCGCACCTTGGGTGCGCCCGAGACGGTTCCCGCGGGAAAGCCGGCGGCGAGGGCGTCGAGCGCGTCGAATTTCTCGTCGAGCGTGCCCTCGACATTCGAGACGATGTGCATCACCTGGCTGTAGCGCTCGATGGAGAACTGTTCCGTCACCCTCACGCTTCCGATTTTTGCGACCCGCCCGACGTCATTGCGCCCGAGATCGAGCAGCATGAGATGCTCCGCGCGCTCCTTGGGATCGGCGAGCAGGCTTTCCTCCAGCGCCTTGTCCTCGTGCGGCGTGGCGCCGCGCGGGCGGGTGCCGGCGATCGGGCGGATGGTGAGCGTGCGCCCGCGCAGCCGCACCAGGATTTCCGGGCTCGACCCGGCCACGGCGAAATCGCCGTAGTCGAGGAAGAACAGGAACGGCGCGGGATTGATCCGCCGCAGGGCGCGGTAGAGCGCGAAGGGCGGCAGGGCGAACGGCGCCTCGAAGCGTTGCGCGAGCACGATCTGGAACGCGTCGCCGGCGGCGATGTAGTCCTTCGCGCGCATGACCATCGCTTTGTATTCGTCGGGCGTCGTATTGGATCTGGCGGGTGCCGCGGCCGGATCGTGCTCGGGAACGGTGACCGATTTGTCGAGCGTCCGGTCGAGAGCTTCGATCACCGCCGCAAGCCGTTGCGCCGCGCGCGCATGCGCGAGCTTGGCCGGAACGTCAGGTTGCGGCCGCACCGGCGTGATCACCGTGATCGAATCCCGCACCGCGTCGAACACGACGATGACGGTCGGCCGCATCAGGATCGCGTCGGGAATCCCGATCGGATCCGGTTTGACCGTGGGCAGATCCTCCAACATCCGCACGATGTCATAGCCGAGATAGCCGAAGATCCCCGCCGCCATGGGAGGAAGATGCTCGGGCAGCGCGATCCGGCTTTCCTTGATGAGGGCGCGGAGCGCGGCGAGCGGCGGTTCCGAACACGGCACGAAGGCGCGAGGCTCCGTCGCCGCCGTGCGGTTGATCTCGGCGCTCGCGCCACGGGCGCGCCAGACCACGTCCGGCTCCAGTCCGATGATCGAATAGCGCCCGCGGACCGCGCCGCCCTCAACCGATTCGAGCAGGAAACTCATCGGCTGGCCGTGGCCGAGCTTCAGATAAGCGGACACCGGCGTTTCGAGATCGGCGACCAGGCTCGTCCACACCACCTGCGGCTCGCCGCGGCCGTAGCGGTCCGCGAATTGCGCCTGCGAGGGCTCGATGCGCATCGCGTCAGCCGCCCGGTTCGCCGCCGACGACCTGGTTGAGCGCCGCCTGGTTGACGCTCACCCCGTAATCGCTCTCAAGCCGCGCGACATATTCGCCGATGACGTCGTCGGCATAGGCGTTCTCGAGCGATGTGGCGATCGCTTTGGCCTCCGGCGAGGCGGGATCGAGCGCGGGATCCTCGACCGCCGTGACCATGTAGACGAAACGTTCGGTCGGCTTGTCGCCTTCGGCGGTGCCCGGCGTGTTTTTGGGAGTCCGAAACGCCGCGTCCACCAGCTTGGCCGGCACGAATCCGCTCGCCTTGCCGCGTTGCAGATCGGTGCCTTTCTGCACCTGCAATCCGGCTTCCTCGGCCGCTTGCGCGAATGTCTCACCGCGCCCGAGCTTGCCGAGGATTTCTTGGGCCTTGGCCGCGAGCCGCTTGGCGATCTCGTCATCGCGCCAGGCGGCGGCGACGGCGTCCTTGACCTCGGCGAGCGTGCGCGGATGCGACGGGATGACCTCATCGACATCGAAATAGAGATAGCCGCCGTCGGGCAGCGCCAGGGGCTCATTGTCGACGCCGACGTCGCTGGCGAACGCGGCGGCCACCACGTCGGGAGTCTTCGGCAGGTCCGGAACCGGTTCGCCGTTTCTGCCGCGGCCGGAACGATCCACCGCATCGATGGTGACGGCGGCGAGGCCGAGTTTCCTGGCCGCTTCCGCGAGCGTCGCGCCGGCCGCCTTTTCGTCCTCGATCTTGTCGCGCAGGTCGCCGAGCCGCGTGCGCGCGCGCGCGGTTGCGATCTCCTTCTTGATCTGCGCGGCCACCTCCGCATAGGTCTTCTGCTCGCCGGGTACGATCTTGCCGACGCTGACGAGCACGGTGCCGAAGCGGCCGGCAACCGGCTGGCTGACCTCGCCCGGCTTGAGCGAGAAGGCGACGTCCGCAACCGCCGGGTCGATGATCGAGGACTTCGCGACGAGGCCGAGATCGGTATCGGCGGGCTTCAATCCGCGCGCCTGGGCGATGTCGTCGAAGCTCGCGCCTTGGTCGATGCGGGCGCGGGCGGCGGCGGCTTCCTCCGGCTTCGCAAAGACGATCTCGCGCACCTCGCGCCGCTCGGGCTCGCCGAACTGCGCCTTGTGTTGTTCGTAATAGGCCTGGGCGTCTGCGTCGGACACCTCTTCCGGCTTCGCAAGCGCGACGGGCGACAGCGTCAGGATCGTCAGCTTGCGGTATTCCGGCGCGCTGAACAGCGCCTTGCGGTCCTCGAAATATTGTCGCAGCTCGTCCGCGGTCGGCGCGGGGATGTCGCCGGCCTGCGCGGGGCCGAGGCTCAGGTAGTCGACATTGCGCTTCTGATTGCGGAAGCGGTCGACCGCCGCGACGGCGGCGCGCGGCGCTATCAAGCCGCCGGCGAGGCTGCGCGCGATCTGCCGCCGCAACAGGACATTGCGCTGCTCGGCGACGAACCGCGCCTCGGTGAATCCCATCTGGTTGATCAGCATGGTGAACCGGTTGCGGTCGAATTCGCCGTTCGGTCCTCGGAAGGCGGGATCGCTCATGATGCGCTTGGCGACTTCGTCGTCGCTGAGGTTGAGCCGCATGTCGCGCGCGCGCTCGTCGAGCGCGGTCTCGGCGATGAGCTGTCCCAGAATCTGACGGTCGAGACCGAGCGCGCGCGCCTTTTCCGGCGTGATGGTCTGCCGCAGCTGCTGTCCCGCCTGCCGCAGCCGCTCGCCATAGTATTGCCGGAACTGCTCGACGGAAATCTCCGCGCCGCCGACGGTGGCCACCGCATTGCGACCGAAGCCGCGGAAAATGTCGCCGATGCCCCAGATGGCGAAGCTGATGACGAGGAAGCCCAGGACCGCGGCCATGAGCGCCTTGCCGAGCCAGGTCGAGGAGGCTTTGTGGATTCCGCGGAGCATGCGCGCGTCAGATCGTCGCCGCTGATGGAATGGGCCGCAAACGGATCATGCGCGCCGCGGCGCGGCGCCGCCGCGCGCATGGGATTGCCACTGCAGGTCCTTCAACGAACACCCGCTCGTCTTTCGCCAACCGGGCCCCTGGCCCGTGCCCGGCGGCTCTGATAGCCCATTCTCGTCAACGGAGAAAAGGATTTTGCGATGCAGCCGCGTCCGCTCCTTGCGGGTAACTGGAAAATGAACGGGCTTGCCGCCTCCGCCGGCGAACTGCAAAAGATCATCGCCGGCGCGCCGGACCTGAAGGCGGACGTGCTGGTTTGCCCGCCGTTCACCCTCATTGCGCGCTTTGCCGAAGCCGCGCGGCATAGCCCGGTCATGATCGGCGGACAGGACTGTCACGCCGAACCCTTCGGCGCCCATACCGGCGACATCGCCGCGGAGATGCTCGCGGATGCCGGCGCAGGGGCGGTGATCCTCGGCCATTCGGAACGACGGGTCGATCACCACGAGACCGACGCCGAAGTACGCGCCAAGACCCGCGCGGCCTGGCGCGCCGGCTTGATCGCCATCGTGTGCGTCGGCGAAAGCCGAAAGGAGCGCGACGGCGGACGCACCCAGGAGGTCGTCGGCCGTCAATTGGCCGGCTCGCTGCCGGAACGCGCCGAGGCGGGAAGGCTCGTGATCGCCTACGAGCCAATCTGGGCCATCGGAACCGGCCTCACCCCGACTCCGGCCGACATTGCCGAGGTGCATGGTTTCATCCGCCGGTGGCTCGCGACCCGTTTTCCCGGTCAGGGGGAGGCCGTGCGCATCCTCTATGGCGGGTCGGTCAAGCCGGCCAATGCCAAGGAACTGCTGACCGTGCCCGGGGTGGACGGCGCGCTGGTCGGCGGCGCGAGCCTCAAGGCCGAGGATTTTCTCGCCATCGGCGCGGTCTACCGCTGATTTTTCCCGGGGTGGAAAAGGCGGCGGCGATCGTGTAGAGACGACCGCGACTTCCTATATGATGAATGGCGAGGCTTCCCCGGCGCGGAAGAACCCGACGGATTTTGACCGCATGCAGCAAGTCGTGATCGTCATCCACCTGATGCTCGTGCTCGCGCTGATCGGCGTCGTGCTGTTGCAGCGGTCGGAGGGCGGAGGGCTCGGCATCGGTTCGAGCGGCGGCTTCATGACCACCCGCGGGACCGGTAACGTGTTGACCAAGACGACCTGGTGGCTTGCCGCCCTGTTTTTCGCGACCAGCCTGCTCCTGTCCTGGCTTGCCGGTTACAGCCGCCAACCGGCGTCGATCCTCCCCAACAATCCGGCCGGTCCGAGCGCGCCCGCGCCCGGCGGCGCGCCGCCGGCCTCCTCCGGCGGGCTGCTGAACCAATTGCAGGGCAACACGCCGCCGGCCGCGCCGGCGCCCGCCCCGCCCGCGCCGCCGGCGGTGCCGCAATCGAAGTGAGCGGCGGCGACGGGGCCGTGCCCCGGCCCCTTCGCGGCGGGGGACGAACGGGTGCAGGCCGGCGGGGCCGGTGCTCGCGCACGAGATCAAGCAAACGGCACAAGCCGTTGTTGTGACGGACGATCGCGGGGTTGTGCACGGATGCAGAGCTGGGGTTCGAATTTCGCCCTCGTCGAATCGAAGCGGGCGGGTTAGAAGTTGGGTCCCATGGCGCGGTACATCTTCATCACCGGCGGCGTGGTCTCTTCCCTCGGCAAAGGTCTCGCATCCGCGGCGCTCGGCGCGCTGCTGCAGGCGCGCGGCTACAAGGTGCGGCTGCGCAAGCTCGACCCCTATCTCAATGTCGATCCCGGCACGATGTCGCCCTATCAGCACGGCGAGGTCTTCGTGACGGATGACGGCGCCGAGACCGATCTCGACCTCGGACATTACGAGCGTTTCACCGGTCGTCCCGCGACCCGCCACGACAACATCACCACCGGCCGCATCTATCAGGAGATCCTCGCCAAGGAGCGGCGCGGCGACTATCTCGGCGCCACCATCCAGGTGATCCCGCACGTCACCAACGCGATCAAGGATTTCATCCGCGAAGGCAATGATGGGATCGACTTCGTGTTGTGCGAGATCGGTGGCACGGTCGGCGATATCGAGGGCCTGCCGTTCTTCGAGGCGATCCGGCAGCTCGGCAATGAACTCCCGCGCCGGCACGCGGTCTATATTCATCTCACGCTTCTGCCCTTCATCCCGAGCGCCGGCGAGCTCAAGACCAAGCCCACTCAGCATTCGGTGAAGGAATTACGGTCCATCGGCATCCAGCCCGACATCCTGTTGTGCCGGACCGATCGGCCGATCCCTGACGGCGAGCGGCGCAAGCTGGCGCTGTTCTGCAATGTGCGCGAAAGCGCCGTGATCGAGGCGCGCGACGTCGACAACATCTATGCGGTGCCGGAAGCCTACAGCGCCGCAGGACTCGACCGCGAGGTGCTCGCCGCCTTCGGCCTTGATCCGGGCGCGCCGCCCGACCTCGCGCGCTGGCATCTCATCAACGAGCGCATCCGCAATCCCGAAGGCGACGTGACGATCGCCATTGTCGGCAAATATACCGGCATGAAGGATGCCTATAAATCGCTGATCGAAGCGCTCTCTCACGGCGGCATCGCCAACAAGGTGCGGGTCAAGCTCGACTGGATCGAGTCGGAAGTGTTCGAAAACGAGGATCCGGCGCCGTTCCTCGAGCACGTCAACGGCATCCTGGTCCCGGGCGGTTTCGGGCCGCGCGGCGCCGAAGGCAAGATTCGCGCCGCCCAGTTCGCGCGCGAGCGGCAGGTGCCCTATTTCGGCATTTGCTTCGGCATGCAGATGGCCGTCATCGAGGCGGCCCGCAATCTGTGCGGTATCGAGGAAGCGAATTCGACCGAGTTCGCGCCGACGCGAGAACCTGTGGTCGGCCTGATGACAGAGTGGCTCAAGGGCAACGAGCTGCAGAAACGCGTCGCCGGCGGCGACCTCGGCGGCACGATGCGGCTCGGCGCCTATCCGGCGGTGCTCGCGCGCGGCAGCCGGGCGGCCCAGATCTACGGCACGACCGAGATCTGCGAACGCCATCGCCACCGCTATGAAGTGAATACGACCTACAAGGGACGGCTCGAGCAGCACGGCATGCGGTTTTCCGGGATGTCGCCCGACGGCATTCTGCCGGAAATCATCGAATACGAAGACCATCCGTGGTTCATCGGCGTGCAATTCCATCCCGAACTGAAATCGCGGCCATTCGCGCCGCACCCGCTGTTCGCCTCCTTCATCGGTGCGGCGGTGGAAAGAAGCCGGCTGGTGTAGCGTCCGGCACGATCTCGCGGCCGGGCAGGCCGTCCGCTCCTCCTTTCGGCGAGGTCGCAATCGGCGGGGCCGCCCGCATGCCGCTGGCGGGGCAGGGGATCTCGGCGAAGCCTGTTCCCGATGGCGTCCTGCCGCCGCTGCCTGGCCGTACCGCCGCGCCGGCGCGAGGCGTGGTCATTGCGGCGATCGATGCACGGGGTGCGGTTCTGCTGTTCGTAACCGAGCGTTGACCGGAGCGTCGGCTCCCGTCATGGTCTTTCCCGCGAGGAAGAAAGGGCTTGGACCAGGCGCCCAGCAGCACGGTCGCGATCGGCTCGGTGCGTATCGGCAACGACTTGCCGCTTACGCTGATCGCCGGCCCGTGCGCCCTGGAAAGCCGCGCGCACGCGCTGGAGACGGCCGCCGCGCTCAAGGATATCGCCCGCCGCTGCGGCATCGGTTTCGTGTACAAGACCTCGTTCGACAAGGCGAACCGCACCTCGGGCAGGAGCGCGCGCGGGATCGGGATGGAACGGGCCTTGCCGATCTTCGCCGAACTGCGCGAGACGCTGGAGATTCCCGTGCTCACCGACGTGCACGAAGCCGCGCAATGCGCGCTCATCGCACCCGTCGTCGACATATTGCAAATCCCGGCATTTCTTTGCCGTCAGACCGATCTGTTGGTCGCCGCGGCGCGGACCGGCAAACCGGTCAATGTCAAGAAAGGCCAGTTCCTTGCCCCCTGGGACATGGCTCATGTCGTCGGCAAGATCACCAATGCCGGAAACCGCAACGTGCTTCTCACCGAGCGGGGCGTCTGTTTCGGATACAATACGCTGGTCTCCGACATGCGCGCGCTGCCGCTGCTCAAGCGCCTGGGCGCACCGGTGATATTCGACGCGACCCATTCGGTGCAACAGCCGGGAGGGAAGGGCGAGGTTTCCGGCGGCGAACGCGAATTCGTACCGGTATTGGCGCGCGCGGCGGTCGCCGTCGGCGTCGCCGGCGTGTTCATCGAGACGCACCAGGATCCCGACCGCGCTCCCTCGGACGGACCCAATATGTTGCCGCTCACGGCGATGGAGCCGCTGTTGCGCAAGCTCATGGCGCTCGATCGCTTGGCCAAGGCCTGAACGTCCAGCACGCGTCCGTCTCGATGAACCGCACGCTCAATCTCCTGGCGTTCGTCGTGTTCACCAGCGCCTTGTTCATTCGTTCGACCGATCCGGTCATCCCTCAGATCGCCTTGGCGATGAAGGTGGAGCCCGCCACGGCGGCGTTGCTGTCGACCGCCTTCACGCTGCCTTATGCGCTGGTCCAGCCCATGCTCGGCGCGCTCGCCGACATGTTCAGCAAGGCGCGCTTGATGCTGTTCTGCCTGCTGTGCGTGGCCCTGGCGACGCTGGTCTGCGGCGCCGCGCCGAGCTTCGAGATATTGACGATCGGCCGCATCATCGCCGGGCTCGCCGCCGGCGGCGTGGTGCCGATCGCATTCGCGCTGGTCGGCGACAAGATCGCGTTTGCGCGGCGCCAGGTGGCCATGGGCCGGCTGTTGTTTGCCATCATGACCGGCAATCTGCTCGGCGCAACCTGCGCCGGCGTGGTCTCCGACCTGATCGGCTGGCGCGGCGTTTTCTTCGTCACCGGCGGCCTCGGCTTGCTGGTGCTGTTCGCGGCGCTGCCCGGCCTGCGCGATCCGGGCGAACGCGGTGGCCGGTTCGACCTCGCCGCGCTCGGCCCCAATTACCGCGCGATCTTCCGCAATCCCTTGGCGAAAATCTGTTTCGGCGCCGTGTTTCTCGAGGCGCTGTTCATGTACGGCGTGTTTCCGCACATCGCGACCATGATGTATCAGGCGGGTGAAACGCGCGCGTCGATCGCCGGCGTGGTCATCGCCGGTTTCGGCGTCGGCGGGGCGATCTACGGCGCGTCGGTCTCGCGTCTGCTCGCGCTGCTCGGCGAGACCCGCATGATGCAGACCGGCGGCGCGCTCATGGGCTTCTGCCTGCTGGTGATCGCGGCGCGTTTGGCCTGGCCGCTCGAATTCGCGAACTTCGTGCTGCTCGGTCTCGGCTTCTACATGCTGCACGCCGTCATCCAGATCTACGCGAGCGAACTTGCCCCGGCCGCGCGCGGCACCGCGATGGCCCTGCATTCGCTGTTTTTCTTTCTCGGCCAGGCCGCCGGACCGGCGGTCTACGGGGCCGGATTGACGTCGATCGGCATCACGCCGGTTCTGCTCCTGGGAGCCTTCGTATTGGCCTGCGTCGGGCAAGTCTGCGCGCGCAAGCTGCGACGCTCGCCCAAAGACGCGGCCCAGGCGGAAACAGTGCCGTGACCCGCCCCGTCATTGCGAGG
>JADGGK010000199.1 GCA_019689975.1 Pseudolabrys sp. | reverse complement strand
TTGGTCCACTCCATCGGTTCCACCGCAAGCTTCTCTTGTTGCCGGACGACCTCCGCGTCGGCATCGGAGGCGTCGCGCGTTCGTCGCGCCACGCGCTGCAACCGGGTGTTCAGATCGGCGACGAGGAATAGGCCGCGGAAGTTGACGCCCGCTCCCGCTGCCACGGCGGCGATCGCGGCACGTTCCTCCGGTCGCGCAAACACGGCATCGACGATTGCCGCGTGGCCTGAGGCGATCACCCGTGCCGCATGATCGCACAATGTCCGATAGACGCGGCTATTCGTATCGGACCGGTACGCTGCCGGGGGAAGACGCTCGGTCTCGGGAACTCGGAACAGGCGTTTCCGCTCGACGTCCGAGCGAAGGATCAAGGCACCAGGGCGCGGACCGACGGCGGGGGCAAGGTCGCGCGCCAATGCGGATTTGCCGGTGCCGGACAGGCCGCCGATGGCAATCAGCGCAGGCGGTGGCGGAGACAGGAACTCCACAGCCAAGTGAAAGTAGCTTTGCGCCGCCCGCCGCACGGAAGGCCGGTCTGCCGGGTTCACATGCCGCGCACGCGCCGCCGTTACCTTGGCGCGAATGGCAGCGCGCAGCGACATGAAAAGATACAGCGCCGCAAGCCCTTCCAAATCCTCGGCCCGGCGCGTGGCGGTAATATACCGATTAAAAACGATATTGGCTGCTCGCTCGAGCCGGCGCTCGAGCAAATCCATCAGAAGAAACGCCAGTTCATAGAGAACGTCCCCGGCGGCAATCAACGGATCGAATTCGATTGCGTCGAACGGAACGGGCCGATCATTCAGCAGCACAATGTTGCCGAGGTGCAGGTCTCCGTGCCCGCTGCGCACCAATCCGGCCCTGCCGCGGCTCTCGAGCAACGGGTGCAGCTTGTGCAGCGCCGTGCGCACCGATTGATCGAGCTTTGCCACCGCATCCGGAGGGAAGAGCGCAGGGTCGGCGCGAAAGGCGTCCGTGTTCTGATCGACGAACTGTCCAAGCGCGGCCAGCCAGCGCTCGGCCTCGACAGGGGGCGCTCGCTCCTGCATTGCGGCCACCGCGCTGCCAAGCCGCTCGGCAAGGACATCCGAAATACCGTCCTTGTCCGCGATCCGATCGAGCGTCCGATCCTCGTCGAAACGGATCATCTCAATGACCCATTCGACCGGCTCGCCGACCCCGCCGCACGCCAAGTGTCCGCTCGGCTGCCGGGTGATGGGCATGACGCGGCGATAGAGCTCGGGCGCGAACCGACGATTCACTTCAAGCTCGCTCAGGCAGGCCGCCCGGCGCTTCTCCAGCGTCGAATAATCAAGAAACGGAAACCGTACGGCGCGTTTGATCTTGTAGGCGCGATCTCCGGCAAGGAACACGATAGACGCATGGGTGTCGATACGCCGCACTTC
>JADGGK010000026.1 GCA_019689975.1 Pseudolabrys sp. | reverse complement strand
ACCAACGATGACCCTCGCCCCTTCATCTGGACCGCTGAACCGCAACGCATCATCGCCGCTGTCCAACGTGGGCTCCAAAAGTTAGAGTCGATCCACTAGCTCTCGCCGTCGAAATAGCCGGCCGGCGCGACACGACCCATGGCCTTGTATGTCGCGGTCCGGAAATCGGCATTCTTGATCCCCGCCGCCATCGCCACCTTGCCGCTGTCGGGATATTCCACGATGTCGGCGCCGACAGCGGTCGAGAATCCGAGATAGCGCAGGTTTTCCTTGCCGGTATTGATGATCTGATGGGCCTCGCCGCCGGCCGGCGCCGCAACGATATCGCCGGCGCGCAACGGCAGCCGCCGTTCGCCGTAGCGGTATTCGCCGGTGCCGGACACGATGAAGAAGATCTCGTCGATCACGTGGTGGCGATGGAAGGGGAACGCCTTCTTGCCCGGCGGCACAATGTGCACCGCGCAGCCGAGCCCGGTCATGCCGATCTCGGGTCCCACCCTGCCCCACTTCGCGACGAAATTGGCGCCGTCGCCCTGTTCGCGCAGCGGAACCTCGTCGATATTGATGATGGGACCGCTCATCCGACGCTTCCTTCGAGCGAGATCGAGATCAGCTTCTGCGCCTCCACGGCGAACTCCATCGGCAGGTGCTGGAGCACGTCGCGCACGAAACCGTTGACGACGAGCGCAGTTGCCTCCTCCGCCGACATGCCGCGCTGCTGACAATAGAAAAGCATGTCCTCGGAAATTTTCGACGTCGTCGCCTCGTGCTCGAAAGTGACGGCGGAGTTGTTCGCCTCGATATAGGGAATCGTGTGCGCGCCGCATTTGTCGCCGATCAACAGCGAATCACAGTTGGTGAAATTGCGCGCCCCCTTGGCCTTGCGATGGGCGTAGACGCGGCCGCGATAGGTGTTGTTGGATCTGCCGGCAGCGATCCCCTTGGAGATGATGCGGCTTACCGTATTCCTGCCGAGATGCAGCATCTTGGTGCCGCTGTCGACCTGCTGGTGACCGTTGGAGATCGCGATCGAATAGAATTCGCCGCGCGAGTTGTCGCCGCGCAGGATGCAGCTCGGATATTTCCAGGTGATGGCCGAACCGGTTTCGACCTGGGTCCAGGAAATCTTCGAATTCCTGCCGCGGCAATCGCCGCGCTTGGTCACGAAATTAAAGATGCCGCCCCTGCCCTCGGCGTCGCCCGGATACCAGTTCTGCACCGTCGAGTACTTGATCTCCGCGTCATCGAGCGCGATCAATTCGACGACGGCCGCATGCAACTGGTTCTCGTCGCGCATCGGGGCGGTGCACCCCTCGAGGTAGCTGACGTAGGAGCCCTTGTCCGCGATGATCAACGTGCGTTCGAACTGGCCGGTCGAGCGCTCGTTGATGCGGAAATAGGTCGACAGTTCCATCGGGCAGCGCACGCCTTCGGGAACGTAGACGAATGAGCCGTCGGAGAAGACCGCCGAGTTCAAGGTGGCGAAGAAATTATCGGAGGTGGGAACCACGCTGCCGAGATATTTCCGCACCAGATCGGGATGCTCGCGGACCGCCTCCGAGATCGGCATGAAGATCACGCCGGCTTTCTTGAGCTCCGCCTTGAATGTGGTCGCAACCGAGACGGAATCGAACACGGCATCAACGGCCACGCGGGACCGCTCGCCGTCAGCGCGCTCGACGCCCGCGAGGATTTCCTGTTCGCGCAGCGGAATGCCGAGCTTCTCGTAGGTCTTGATGATTTCCGGGTCGACCTCATCCAGGGATTTGGGCGCCTTGAACCGCTTCGGCGCCGCGTAATAGTAGATCTCCTGGTAGTCGATCCTTGGATACCGGACCCGCGCCCAGGTAGGCTCGCGCATGGTCAGCCAGCGTCGATAGGCCTCGAGCCGCCACGCGAGCAGCCATTCCGGTTCGCCCTTCTTGGCGGAGATGAAGCGGATCGTTTCCTCCGAAAGCCCCTTCGGGGCCTTCTCGGACTCGATCGGCGTCTCGAATCCATATTTGTATTGATCAACGTCGATGCGTCGGACCTGCTCGACGGTCTCCTGTAAGGCCGGCATTCTTCCCTCCGCTCACGGTGGCAAGGACCGCGGGTTGGATCTGTCGGTTATGGCGCGTTATGCCCGGTGCTGCTCATCATCCCGTTTCAATGTCGACGGATCGGTACGCAATCTCGGCCTAGGCGGCAAGTTCGCGTCCCTCCTTACTAAGTAGTGGTCGCACCACCATCTTCCAAGTTTCCAGGAACCGATCGACCTCCGCCTCCTGACTGCTCCGGCCGAGGCTAATGCGCAGCGCCGCGCGCGCGAGCGGCGGCGCAAAACCCATGGCCGCGAGCACGTGCGAGGCCCGCACCTTGCCGGACGAACAGGCGGATCCGGAGGACAGGGCTATCCCATTGAGATCGAACGCGATTAGGGCGGTCTCCGCCTTCATTCCCGGGACCAGGACGAGCGTGGTATTGGGCAGCCGCGCCGCCCCGGCGCCGACGATGATTGCTTCCGGCGTGGCGGCGAGAATTCCCGCTTCGAGCCGATCGCGCAACGCGGCCATGCGGGTCGCATCCGCGGCCGCGGCCATGCCGGCGGCCGCCCCGAAACCGGCGATGGCCGCCACGTTTTCGGTCCCGGCGCGCAGCCCGCGCTCCTGGCCGCCGCCCTTGACCAGCGGGTCCGCCACATGGAGATCGGCGCGGCGGATCAGCGCGCCCACTCCCTGCGGTCCCCCGAGCTTGTGGGCGGAAATACTCATCAGGTCGGCATGGAGCTCGTCCATCCTGCAGCGGATGCGGCCGGGCGCCTGCGCCGCGTCGACGTGCAGGAGACCTCCGGCCGCGTGCACGATCTCGGCCACCCTCCGGATCGGCGCGATCACCCCGGTTTCGTTGTTGGCGAGCATCACCGACACCAGCGGCCGTTGGGCCCGACTCAAAGCGGCGCCGAGGGCGGCAAGGTCGACGATTCCATCGGCATCCACGGCAAGGGTCTCGCTTGCGCCGGGCGCAAAGCGGCCGCCGCAAATCACGGAAGGATGTTCGACCGCGGAGACGAACAACCGATCGCGCGGGGCGCGCTCCTCGCCGGTCTCGAGATGCGGCGTCAGCGCGAGCATATTGGCCTCGGTGGCGCCGGACGTGAACGTGACCTGCTTGGGCTCGACCCCGACCAGCGCCGCGACCTGCGCGCGCGCGCGTTCGACGATCGCCCGCGCCGCCCGGCCTTCGGCATGCACGGAGGAGGCATTTCCCGTCGTCTCCAGCGCCGCAATCATCGCCGCCCGCGCCTCGGGAAGCAGCGGCGCCGTCGCATTCCAATCAAAATAAACCCGTTGCATCATGAGCTTGCAGTCACTAACTCATGTTCCGCATCCGGCTCGGGCAAAAACTTGCGTGGTGCCGCGCGGATCGTGCTAGAAGCCGGTTTCCGCCGGCGACCTTATAGCCGGAATGGCTCCGCAGACCAGCGGAATCTATATAATTGGAATAACTCTAAACTGGAGTGCGACATGGCGAGTTCCCGGGCGGTCCGAGAGCGGAAACGCCCAGCGGATGAAGTGGTCGTCGCGATCGAGGTGAGCGGTAATGCCTGAGGTCATCTTTACCGGTCCGGCGGGACGCATCGAAGGCCGTTACCACCCGGCACGGCAGAAGAATGCGCCTATCGCCATCATCCTGCACCCCCATCCGCAGTTCGGGGGCACGATGAACCATCCGATCATCTATCAACTCTATTATGCGTTCGTTCACCGCGGCTTCTCCGCGCTGCGCTTCAATTTCCGCGGCGTGGGCAGGAGCCAGGGTTCGTTCGACCACGGCCAGGGCGAATTGTCGGACGCGGCCGCGGCGCTCGACTGGGCGCAGAGCATCAATCCCGAGGCGAAGAGCTGTTGGATCGCGGGCTTCTCCTTCGGCGCCTGGATCGGCATGCAGCTTTTGATGCGCCGTCCCGAGATCGAGGGTTTCATCTCGATTTGCCCGCCGGCCAATCTCTACGACTTTTCCTTCCTTGCACCCTGCCCCTCCTCCGGTCTGATCATCCATGGCGACAAGGACGCCGTCGTGCCGCACAAGGACATCACGAGCTTGGTCGAGAAGCTCAAGACGCAGAAGGGCATCGTGATCGAGCAGAAGATCGTGCCAGGCGCCAATCACTTCTTCGACGGCAAGATCGACACGCTGCTGGCGCAGATCGGCGCCTATCTCGACAAGCGGCTGAAGATGGAGCGCAAGCCGAGCGCGGCTTAGAGCAGGTTGCGATCGGATTGATCCGACCCGTCATGGCGGGAAGCCCCGAGGGGGCGAGGACGCAATCCGGAATCACAGGATCGGTACTGGATGGGCTCGCTTCGCTCGCCGCGACGGGTCAATTTCTTCCCCGCGATCCGCGCCAGCGGTCTTCTGCACAACTCGCTTCCGACCGCGTGAACGCAGCTCACTCGTGGCGGCAACCTTATCCCATTTTTCCGACCCGCTAGGTCTGGATCGAATATCCTCCGTCGACCGGGATCGCCGCGCCGGTGATGAAATCGGCGGCGCGGCTCGCCAGGAACACGGCAATGCCGGCGAAATCGCCGGGCGATCCCCACCGCGCGGCGGGCGTGCGCGCGAGCACGCGTTCGTTGAGTCCCGGCACCTCGATGCGCGCCGCCGGGGTGAGGGGGGTGTCGACCCATCCGGGCAGGATGGCGTTGACCTGGATATTGTCCTTCGCCCACGCGACGGCGAGCGCGCGGCTCAGCTGCACGATGCCTGCCTTGCTCGCCGCATAGGGCGCCGCGTAGGACGACGCGAAGATCGACATCATCGAGCCGATATTGATGATCTTGCCGCCGCCCGCCTTCACCATGTGCGGATAGGCGGCCTGCGAGCAGAAGAAGGCGGCGGAGAGATTGGTATCCATCACGGTCCGCCACTCCTCGGCGGTGATCTCCTGCGGCGGCTTGCGCACGGTGGTGCCGGCATTGTTGACGAGGATATCGAGGCGGCCGAATTTTTGCGTCGCAGCCGCGATCGCCTGCTTGCACGAGGCTTCGTGCAACGCGTCGAACGGAACGAATGCGGCAGCCGCGCCAAGCGCGGTCAGCTCCGCCAAAGCCTGGTTCGCCTTGGCCGCGTCACGGCCGGCGATGACGATGCTCGCGCCCGCGGCGGCAAGGCCCCTCGCCATGCCGAGACCGATCCCGCCGTTTCCTCCGGTGACCAGGGCGACGCGTCCGGTAAGGTCGAACATGACCGGTTTCACGAATATTTCTTCGCGACCAGCACGGCGTTGAGGCCCCCGAAAGCAAACGAGTTCGACAGCGCCACGTCGATATCCATCTTGCGCGCGACATTGGGAACATAGTCGAGATCGCAGGCCGGATCGGGACCGAGATAGGCGATGGTCGGCGGCGCCACGCCGTCGCGCACGGCCATGACGGTCGCCACCATCTCCAGCGCCCCGGCCGCCCCGAGCGCGTGGCCGACCATTGATTTGGTGGACGAGATTGCAAGGCTCCTTGCATGATTGCCGAAGACCTTGTGCAAGGCTCTTGTCTCCGTCTCGTCATTGGCGGCCGTGCCGGTGCCGTGGGCGTTGACATATTGCACGTCCTGCGGCGACAGGCCCGCGTCTTCGAGCGCCCATTGCATGGCGCGCGACATGCCCTCGACGTCGGGCGCGGTCAGGTCGCCGGCGTCCGCGCTCATGCCGAAGCCCACGATTTCGGCGATGATGTCCGCGCCGCGGGCTTTCGCGCGCTCCAGCGGTTCAAGCACCAGAACCGCCGCGCCCTCGCCGATGAGCATGCCTTCCCGGCCAATGGAGAAGGGGCGGCAAACCTCGGGTGCCATCACCCGCATCGCCTCCCAGCCGCGCATGGTCCCGAAGGTGATGCATGCCTCCGACCCTCCGGTCACCGCACACTCGACGGCCCCCGACCGCACCATATGGAACGCGAGGCCGATCGCGTGGGTCGCGGAGGCGCAGGCGCTCGCGACCACGAAGGCCGGCCCGCGCAGGCCGCAGTGCATGGAGATCTGGCTTGCCGGTGCGTTCACCATCAGCCTGGGGATGCTGAGCGGATAGACGCGCTTCTTGTTGTCCCGGTAGACGCGACGATAGGTGTCGTCGAGCGTCGTCATGCCGCCCACCCCGCTGCCGATGATGCAGGCCGTGCGCACCGACAGCGACAGGTCGAAGACGATCCCGGACTGCGCGATCGCCTCCCGCGCGGCCACGATCGCGATCTGCGAGACGCGGTCGAGCGTGGGAAGCTCGCGCTCGTCGAAATGCTTGAGCGGATCGAATCCCTTGATTTCGGCGACGACCTTCTGCGTGAGCTCCTCGGGCGTCGCCGACAGAGTGATCGGCCCGAGCCCGGAGACGCCGCGCTGCAAGCCGTCCCAATAGGCGGCGGCGTTGTGCCCCAGCGGCGTGACGGCCCCGAGGCCGGTGACGACGACGCGGTTCACGTCAGGAATTCTTCTTGTCGACCAGCTTCTGGATGGCGCCGACCACGTCGCCGACCGTGTCGAACTCGGTACGAGTCGTGTTGGCGTTGTAGGGAATCTGAATGTCGAATTTCTCCTCGAGGTCGAAAATCATCTCGACCGCATCGAGCGACTCCAGCCCCAGATCCTCCAACCGATCGCTCAATTCGATCTTGGGATGGTTCGGAACACGGACCTTCTTGGCGATGATCGCGATCACATCGTTGGCTACGTCACTCATCGAGCTTGAGGCCCCTGTCATTTCTTTACCATTCGTTCCAATGCGTCGAGCCGCGACGCCATTTCGTCCACTCGTCGGTGCAGCCGCTTCTGCCGGCCGCCATACACGAATTGTTCCAGCGCGCGCTCGCGCGGGATCGCCGGATAGCCCAAGACGAAGGCGCCGGCTTCTACGTTGGTCGCAACCCCCGAGCCGGGCCCGATCACCGCTTCGTCGCCCACCCGCACATGGTCGCTGATTCCCGCCCGCCCGGCGATGCGCACCCGGTCGCCGATCGTCACGCTGCCCGAAATCCCCACCATTCCAGCCAAGATACAGCTTTCGCCGATGACCACATTGTGGCCGATATGAACCAGATTGTCGATTTTGGTGCCGCGGCCGATCCGGGTGGTCTGCACCGTGGCCCGGTCGATGGTCGTGCCGGCGCCGATCTCGACGTCGTCGCCGATCTCGACATTTCCCAGCGAGTGGATGCGCGTCACCTTCACGTCGGCGGTGAAGCCGATGGGAGAGTTCAGATCGGGAGCATAGCTGAAACCGTCCGATCCAATGACGGCGTTGGAATGGACGATGACGCGGTTCCCGATGACCACGTCGTGGCCAATTCGCACGCCGGAATGAAACAAACATTGGGCACCGATGCGCACGCCACTGCCCACGGTGACGTGCGGCATGATGGTCGTGGCCGCGCCGATCCTGCTGCGCGCGCCGATCACGCTATAAGCGCCGATGCGCACGCCCTCGCCGATCACGGCGTCGGGCGCGACCACCGCCGTCGGATGGACGCCCTCCGCGATCGCGGGGCCGCGATCGAACAGCGCCGTGAGCTTGGCGAGAGCCGACCGGGCCTCGTCGATCGAAATGACCGCCTTGAAGTCGCCGAGCAAGGAGCGATCGCCGTTCTTCGCCAGAACCACCACCGCCTGCGCCTTGCTCCCGGCGAGCGCCGCGGCCGCCTCTTGGCTCATTGCCAGCGCGAGATCGGAGGGCCCTTCGGCGCAGGCCGGATGCACCAGACGATCGATCTTGATCGACTCGTCCCCCTCGATGCGCGCCGAGAGCGCCCGTGCGATTTCTCCGGTCAGCATGGATCGCCGTGGTCTGGAAGTGGCCGGAGACCGTGCACCAGCCATGGGGCCCGGTCAATTCTACGCCCGCGGATGGGTAAAAGTTCCGCCATGGGTGCCGCTCAAGGCCGCGCCAGCCGCCCGCCCTCGAGCGGCCGCGGCGCGCCGGTCGTGGTCGGGAAGGTGAGCGGCAGGCCACGCAGGCTGCGCACCGCGAGAAAGGCGAATGCCTGCGCTTCCAGGGCGTCGGCCGACCAGCCGGCCGCTTCGGCGGTCTCGACGCTCGCCGGTCGGAGCTGTTCGGCCAGCATGCGCATCAGGGTCGGGTTGCGCGCGCCGCCCCCCGCCACGATCCAGACCTTGGGCGGAGCCGGAAGCAGCCGCACGACGCGCGCCACGGCGGCCGCCGTCAGCGCCGACAGGGTCGCGGCGCCGTCGGCCACCGACAGCTCCGGAAGACCGATCCTGGCGAAGGAGAAGGAATTGCGATCGAGCGATTTCGGATAGCGGCGGTCGAAGAACGGATCGGCCAGCACGCGGGCGACGAATCCGGTATCGACGCGACCGCGCGCCGCCTGATCGCCGTCGCGATCGAGCGGCGCGCCGGTGCGCGCGCGCATGAAATCGTCGATCAGCGCGTTGCCGGGTCCGGTATCACAGGCAATCGGATCGCCGCCGTCCACATAGGTGAGATTGGCGACGCCGCCGACATTGAGCACGGCGATCGGACGGGGTCGGTCAAGCTCGCGCGCCAGCGCCTGGTGAAAGACCGGCACCAGCGGCGCGCCCTGGCCTCCGGCGGCCACGTCGGCGGCGCGGAAGTCGTAGACCACCGGCAGCCCAATTTGTCGGGCGAGTGCCTTCCCGTCGCCGATCTGCACCGTAAGCCCCGCGGCGGGCCGATGCAGCACGGTCTGGCCATGAAAGCCGACCACGGCGACCCGCGTGCGATCGATCCCGTTGCGGGCGATAAACTCCGTCACGGTCGCGGCGTGCGCCCGGGTGACGAAGTCCTCCGCCTCGGCGAGCACGCTCGGCCGCGCGTGCCGATCGGTGAGGCGTGAGCCTTCCTCCAAGGCGCGCCGCAACAGGGCGCGCTCGGCCTCCGAATAAGATCGATAGCCCGTCGGGCCGAAGCCCATGACGCGCTCGCCGTCGGTCTCGATCAGCGCCACGTCGACGCCGTCGAGCGAGGTCCCGCTCATCAAACCGATGGCCGCCACCACCCCAGCCGTCAAACACCACCCCCTGAGTTGAATCCGACGGCGGACCTGTTACACCAGCGGCGGCCGGAACGCGACCGGTCGCGAGTCCTGACATGAGCACTTACCGATCGGATTTCCTCGCCATCCTTGCCGAGCGCGGATTCATCCACCAGGTGTCCGAGCCGGACGCCCTCGATGCGCGGGCGAAGTCCGAAACGATAACCGCCTATATCGGTTTCGACTGCACCGCGCCCTCGCTGCACGTCGGCTCGCTGCTGCCGATCATGATGCTCTATTGGTTGCAGCAGACCGGCCATCGACCCATCGTGCTGATGGGCGGCGGCACGACCCGCGTCGGCGACCCGAGCGGCAAGGACGAGAGCCGCCGCATGCTCAGCGACGAGGCGATCGACCGCAACCTCAAGGGCATCCGCGCGATCTTTTCGCGATTCCTCAAATTCGAGGGCGAAGGCGGCAATGCCGTCATGGCGAACAACGCCGACTGGCTCAACCGGCTCAATTACATCGATTTTCTGCGGGACATCGGTCGACACTTCTCGGTCAATCGCATGCTGTCCTTCGATGCGGTGAAGCTTCGCCTCGAGCGCCAGCAGGAACTGTCCTTCCTTGAATTCAACTACATGGTGCTGCAGGCCTATGATTTCGTCGAGCTGCACCGTCGCTACGGCTGCATCCTGCAGATGGGCGGCTCGGACCAATGGGGAAACATCGTCAACGGCATCGACCTCGGCCGCCGCATGCTCAACGCGCAGCTTTTCGCGCTTACCTCCCCGCTCATCACCACGTCCTCGGGCGCCAAGATGGGCAAGACGGCCGCCGGCGCGGTATGGCTCAATGCCGATCTCGTGAGCCCCTACGACTACTGGCAATACTGGCGCAACACCGAAGACGGCGACGTCGTCCGCTTTCTCAAGCTGTTCACCGTGCTCCCGCTGTCGGAGATCGCGCGGCTCTCCGCGCTCAAGGGCGCGGAAATCAACGAGGCGAAGAAGATGCTGGCGACCGAGGCAACCGCCCTGGTGCACGGACGCGCCGCCGCCGAGGCCGCGGCCGAGACCGCGCGCCGAACCTTCGAGGAGGGCACGCTCGCGGAGACCTTGCCGACGGTCGAGATCGCCCGTGCCGACCTGGAACGGGGACTCGGCGTGCTCGTCGCCTTTGCCGAGAAGGCGGGGCTCGTCGCCTCCAACAGCGAAGCCCGCCGTCAGATCCGGTCCGGCGGATTAAGGGTCAACGACCGCACGGTGGCCGACGAGAAAATGATCCTGACGGCCCACGACCTTACCGCCGCCGGCGTCATCAAGCTGTCGCTGGGCCGCAAGCGCCACGTACTGCTGAAGCCGGTATGAACGCGCCTCAACGCTCCGGCTGATAGGCATTGGGGTCGAACGCGCCCGGGTTCGGCACGAATTTGCGCAGCAGGCCGGGAGCGATGGCGGTGGCGATGTTGACGCTTATCCGGGGCGCGCTCGGCGGGCCGACCGCCTCATAGGCGACGCCGACGAGTCCCTCGTTGCTCCCGCCACCCAGGAACAAGCCCACGATCGGAATCTGTCCGAACATGTTGTTGAGGCCGTAGAACGGCACGAAGGTGCCGCGCAGGTGCACATCGTCGCGCAGGTAATCGATGCTGCCTTCGATCGTGGCGCCGACCAGCGGCCCGCGCACCACGCCGTCGCGCACGGTCATCAAGCCGGGCGTACGGGTGAAGTCGCAACGCAGCTCGGTGAATTCGACGCCGGCATGCGGCTGGCCGGGCGCGCCGGCAACGACGCGTTCGAGTGCCTGTTCGCCGCGCACGACGAAATCGCCGATATAGAGATGCCCGATCTGCGGCGAGTGGTCCTGCGTCGGCGGATCCATGGCGAGCCACATGCGGCCGCCGAACATCCGCGGATACATGTCCGTGAAACGGAACAGCGCGCCGGCATCGGACGTCTCCAGATAGACCACCTGATGGTGGTCGCGTGCACGCAGACGCAGATCGCCGTTCAGCGGCGCGTCGCGTCCGATCTTGGCCTTCAGCGTGAAGACGCGGATCCGCCCGCTGCGACGCGTGAGCTTGAGCTCGAGTCCGCGCAGGGTCTCCCCGTTGTAGCCGGCAACCGCGCCGATCTTGACGTCGAGATCGAGATCCGTCGGTTTCTGCGTTCGCTTGGCATCGGCTGCCGGGCCGGCGAGGACCGACTTGACGAAATTGCGCCCGTCGTAGACGTCCCCGCGCATGGTCACGCGCAGCGCGCCGTCGCCGCCGCGCTCGGCCTTGAGCGACATCTTATCGCCGCTCGAGAGCGCAAAGACGGGCAGATTGGCCGACACGAGGTCGCCCGCATTGTCGACCTCGGCGCTGCCCTTCACATTGGCGCCCGAACCGGAAATCGCGATGTCGTCGAACCGGGCGGTTTTTTCGCTTCGCGTCAGCGTCGCGGTGAACCGGGCGGCCTTGCCTGCCGGCTTCTGCCAGCCGGGCAGCAGATCGTCGATCGCGACCGGTGTCAGATCGGCCTCGAGGGCGAAGCGGTCGTCGCCGCGGCTGTCGCCGACGCGGCCGCTGACCTTGACCGGAATGGAGCCCGCAACCGTGGTGCCCAGATTGATCCCCAGGCGGCGTCGCGCCGCTTCGTCGAGCGAGGCTTCGAGTTGCAGCAAGGCGTCGGGCTCGCTCTTCTGCCGGCTCAGAACGATGGCGGCAGGGATGCCGTTGATTTTGACGTCGCCCTTGACCTGAAAGCCGGCATTGTCCGCCGTCACCTGCAAGGAGGCAGCCTCCAGCTTCTGCCCCATCAGCATCTTGTCGGCGGCAAAGCTCGCAAGTTCCGCATTGATGACGTAGCGGATCGCGTCCGTCGCCTGCTCGCGCGAGAGCGGCAGATCGAGCGCCACCTGCGTCGCGACGGTGCCGCGACTCGACTCCGGATCGAGCGCAAGGCCCATTTCGTCGCGCAAGATATTATTTTGCAGCAGCATGGCGGCCGCCGGAACTCCGCCATCGAGCCGAAACTGGACGTGCGCGACGGCCGGCTTTTGATGCGTATCGGCGACGCGGAACACGCCGTTGGCAATGCTCAGCTTGCGGCCGGGGGCGACCTCGACGGTGCCGCGGCCGAGATTGACCGTGGCGGTGCGGCCGGTGATATGCGCGGTCAGATCCGCGTCGCGGATGGCGGGAAGGTCGGCGACCGGTTTCAACGTGGTGGCGCTGGTCTCCAAGTCGATGGACAGGCCGTCGTCGGGCGTGGGCGGTCCGTCGCTCGCGAAGGTCGACAGCGGCGCGTTGCCGGCAATCACGATGCGCTCGACGATGCCGGAAGATACGTGGTCCCCGACCCATTTGCGCAGATGCGCGGCGGCAAGAACGGGCCACAGGCGTCGCATCACCGCAATCGGCATGCGCGTGGCGGCCACGCCGAAGGCAACATGCGGGTCGGGGGTCGAGTAGTCGACACTTCCGGTCACGGCGAATCCGACATTGTGCAGCGGTCGGGTGTCGATCCGGCCGACATCGCCCTGTTCGATGTCGAGACGACGACGCACCGTGTCGAGGCGCGCGCGAATATTGACGTGATTGAGCGATATGCCCTCGTCGTCCGCCAACGGTCCGAGAATGACGGGATCGATGACCGGATCGTTGCGGCCGATCGCAACCCGCCATACCCCGCCGTTGTCGGCCGGCGCCTCGACCGTCGCGCGCATGGTGTATTGGTTGCCGGCCGACTGGACCTGAAACGGTACCACGAGCAGCCGGCGACCCGCGTCCCAGCTGAACCGCACGTCGCCATGGTCGACCGGGATGGTCACCGCCTGCGAGCCGCCGCGATCGACGATGGTGCCGGCGCCGACGAGCAGCTGACCCTGCACGAGCCGCAGCGTGCCGTCGGCTGCGATCTCCGCGCGGATGCTCGCCGACAAGGGAAGATCCGCGTCGACATCCCCTTCCTTCACCCGCAGCGCGAGCAGCAGGTCACGGATCGATACCTGACGCGCTTCGATGCCCACCGCGCGCAGTCCGTCGCCGAGCGGGCGCAGGGCAGCGCTCAGCACCCAAGGTCGTCGCGGATTGTCCGATTCGAGACGGAACACGATGCCGCCCCGCTCCGGCCGCCGCAGGCTGGCATTGATCCGATCGAAGGTCCAATGCTTGCCGTTGCGCCGGTCGTCGACGACCAGATGGCCGTTCTTGAGGCCGAGTTCGCGCAAATCATGGCCGTCGAGCCCGGTCGCGCCGA
This sequence comes from Pseudolabrys sp., assembly GCA_019689975.1. Taxonomy (GTDB): domain Bacteria; phylum Pseudomonadota; class Alphaproteobacteria; order Rhizobiales; family Xanthobacteraceae; genus Pseudolabrys. Next base: position 24,581 of record JADGGK010000026.1, on the reverse strand, counting down.
GCCCATCGATCCAGGCGAGCAGACCGGCGACATCGGCAAGCTCCCCGCCGAGCGGCGGCGCGGGCGCATTGGCCTTCGCGCTCTCCGCCCGCGGCGCGGCAGGCGGCGTGGAGGCAGGCAAGGCCGTGGCGATCGGTCGCTTGTCGGCGCCGGCAAAGACCGTGACGCGCCCGTCGTTCTCGATCCGCACCGACATTTCCGCGCCGACGAGGTTGAGGCTCTGCGCCCGCATCTGCCCGCGCAGCAGGCTGAATCCGGACAGACCCACCTCCGCTTTCGGCGCGCTCGCGACCACCGTGCCGTCGGCGTCGCGCACGACAATGTCGCGCAGCCGCAGCGAGGTGCCGCCGTTCTCGTCGCGTTCGATCTGGGTGCCGCCGACGGTGACGGTGTGTTTGCCGCCGAAATTGTCTTCGATGGCGGCGACGAGCCAAGGCGTGACGACATCAAGCTCGATCGGCCCCTGCGACAGCCGCCACCAGAGCGCCCCGAGCGACATCAGGACGAGCGCGGCCGCGGCGCCCGCGGCCACCAGCATGCGGCGCATCCAGCGCTGCCTTGCAAGGCGCGCAAGTCCGCGCCAGGCCGCCGTCAGGTACCGCTGCGCGCGCGCCCGCCAAGGTCGCAGAAGGACCGCTGGCCGCCATCGATGCGGCCGACCGTGCCGCGGACCGCGATGTGAATCATGCCGCGCACGCGGCGAGTGCCCCCCGCCCAGCGGCGCAAAAACGCTCCTCCGATGGCGTGCGTCACCCGTCATCGCCGATGGGCATCCCCTCGTGCCACTGGTGCCGTATCATGCGGGCATCGGCGGACCGCCGCGACGATCCCGGACCCATGCCCGCGGTGGCCGTTGCGCAGGTGAAAAGCGCATGGCATCAGCCCCATTGAACGGCGGAAAGCGACGAAAGGAAGGCATATGCCGCGCGAACCGGTTGCAGGATCAAAAGCGCCTGCCTTCACGCTGCCTCGCGACGGCGGGGGCACGGTCGCATTGAAGGACTTCAGAGGTCGCAATCTCGTTCTCTATTTCTTTCCCCGTGCCGACACGCCGGGGTGCACCAGGGAGGCGCTCGCCTTCTCGCGCCTGCGCCGCGCATTCGCCGAAACCGGCACGGAGATCCTCGGCGTTTCCGCGGATCCGATCGCCGCGCAGGAACGCTTCAAGGCCAAGCATCGGCTCGCCATAACCCTCGCCTCCGACGAGAAGAAAGCCATGCTGACCGCCTATGGGGCCTGGGGCGAAAAGACGCTTTACGGCCGCAAATCGCTCGGCGTCATCCGCAAGACTTTCCTCATCGATACTCGGGGCCGCATCGTCCGCACATGGCCGACGGTGCGCGTCGACGGGCACGCCGAGGAGGTGCTCGCGGCGGCCCGCGCCCTGCAACTGTCCGCGCCGGCGTCCGAATCAGGAAGGTGACGCAGCGACATTACCGGTTTCTTAACCATGTGCGGCTGATATCGGCACGGCTGGTTCTCCGGCTTGCGCTGCCGAACCGGCGGAGCGTGCCGATGTCGCATTCCATCGCCTCCTTTCAGCCCTCTGCCGGTCACGGTCCGCGCCGCGCGCCGGTGCATCCGCACGCGGCAGCCGCCGTTTCGCGCAAGATCCAGCGCACGCACGAGGGCTACGTGCTGGTGCATCGCGGCCATCAGGTGCGTATCGGGCCGGTCGTGTTCTGGATTGTGGTCGGCACGCTGGTGATCATGGCGCTGTGGTCGATCGCGACCGGAACCTATTTCGCCTTCCACGACGACGTGCTGACGCGTCTCATCGCCCGCCAGGCCGAGATGCAGACCGCTTACGAGGACCGCATCGCCGAGCTGCGCGCGCAGGTCGATCGCATCACCAGCCGACAGCTCCTCGACCAGGAGCAATTCGAGCAGAAACTCAACGCATTGCTGCAACGGCAGACGATGCTCGAGAGCCGCACCAATGCGCTCGGCAACACGCTCATGACGACCGGCTCCCTGCATCGGCCGCGCGACTCCGAGGCCGAAACGACGAAGAGCGCGCGTCCCTCGCCGATCAGCGACACGGTGATCTTTCGGGCGCCGCCGGACCGCGAGGCACGGCTCATATCGCGCGAAGCGCCGCCTCGCCCTGCGCGGCTTGCCGCGCGCGGCGACGGCAAGGGTCTCGACGGGCTGCTGCAGCGCGTGTCCCGTGCGCTCGACGAGGTGGAGCGTAAGCAGACTTTGCTGGTCACCGATCTCGAACAGCGGTTCGACAGCAAGGCGCGGCGCATGCGCAGCGTGCTCGACGAGCTCGGCGTCGATCCCAAGAGCCAGGTGAAGAGGGCGATCGGCGGCCCGTTCGTGCCGATCAAGCCGCCGCGCGCCGATGCCGGTACCTTCGAGCGGCAGCTATACCGCATCAATCTCGCGCAGGCGCAGATCGACACCTACACGCGCGCGCTGGCGACCGTCCCGATCCGCAAGCCGGTCGAAGGGGCGGTCGACATGAGCTCGCCTTTCGGCGTTCGTACCGACCCCTTTCTCGGTCGGCCGGCGATGCACACCGGGATCGACCTGCGCGGCGATTATGGCGAACCGGTGCGTGCCACCGCCGAGGGGCGCGTGACCGTCGCGGGCTGGGACGGCGGCTACGGCAACATGGTGGAGATCGACCACGGCAACGGTCTTGCCACGCGCTACGGCCACCTGTCGGAGATCGACGTCAAGGTCGGTCAAAGGATCCGCATCGGCCAGGTGATCGGCAAGATCGGATCGACCGGTCGTTCCACCGGACCGCATCTCCATTATGAAACCCGCGTGCGCGACGAACCCGTCGACCCGCAGAAATATCTGCGCGCCGGGATCAGGCTCGGCGCGATGTAGCCGGGGGACGGCCGGCGCGGCGGGGTTCGCGCGGCAAGGCCGCGTCATCCGGTCGACCTATTCGGCATCGTCCTCGACCGCGACCGGCGCGCCGCCGAAGGCCTTCTGCGCGAGCGCCGCCTGCATGAACTGGTCGAGATCGCCGTCCAGCACCGCGCTGGTATTGGAGGTCGACACGCCCGTCCGCAGATCCTTCACCATCTGGTAGGGCTGCAGCACGTATGAACGAATCTGGTGGCCCCATCCGATATCGGTCTTGGCCGCCTGTTCGGCCGCAGCCTTCTCCTCGCGTTTCCTCATCTCGATCTCGAACAGCTTCGCGCGCAGCATGTCCCACGCCATGGCGCGGTTGCGGTGCTGCGAGCGATCGCTCTGGCATTTCACCACGATATTGGTGGGGATGTGCGTCAGCCGCACCGCCGACTCGGTCTTGTTGACGTGCTGGCCGCCGGCGCCGCCCGACCGCATGACGTCGACGCGGACGTCCTTCTCGTTGATATCGATCTTGATGCGGTCATCCACCACCGGATAGACGTTCACGCTGGCAAAAGAGGTATGTCGCCGCGCATTGGCATCGAACGGCGAAATGCGCACGAGCCTATGCACGCCGTGCTCGCTCTTGAGCCAACCATAGGCATTGTGCCCCTTCACCATGACGGTCGCCGATTTGATGCCGGCGCCTTCGCCTTCGGTCTCCTCAATCCATTCGACCTTGTAGCCGTGCTGCTCCGCCCAGCGCACATACATGCGCATCAGCATGCTGGCCCAGTCTTGGCTCTCGGTGCCGCCCGCGCCGGCGTGGACCTCGAGATAGCAGTCATTGGCGTCGGCCTCGCCGGACAATAGCGCTTCCAGCTCCCGCCGCGCGACCTCGGTTTTGAGCCGCCGGAGCGCCGCCTCGGCCTCGCTGACGGTCTTGTCGTCCTTCTCGGCTTCGCCGAGCTCGATCAGGAGGAGATTGTCGTCGAGTTCGCGCTCGATGCGGGCGATGGCGTTCAGCTGGTCCTCGAGCGCGTCGCGCTCGCGCATGAGCCGCTGCGCCCGCGACTGGTCGTTCCAGAGCCCGGGTTCTTCCGCTTCCTTGTTCAGTTCGGCGAGACGCCGCGTGGCGGCATCGACGTCAAAGATGCCTCCTCAGCAGTCCGAGCGACCGCTTGATCTCGTCGACGACATTCTGGATTTCCGCGCGCATGCCGCTATCGTTCGCTGTGGGCCGGGCAGGACGGCCCGAGCTTCACCGCGACCGATTTAACGTCGCCGCGGCGGCCGCGCAACCTCCGCTCTCCGCTAATAGAGCCCGCCGGTGCCGCTGCGCACCGCGCGGCCGGCATCGGGGGGCACGCCGTAGACCGGCGGCGGCGCGGCGGCATCGCTCACATTGCTGCCCTCGCCGCTGCCGAGGCCGATGACCGAGGCACTGTCGGGTGGCGCGGTGCCGGGCTTAAATGCCTCGAGGATGACCTTCTGGTCGCCGGGCGCGGCGCGCGCGCCCGTCTTCAGGTTGACGCGGACCAGCTTGATGCCGGGCGGAACGCGAAACGGCACCGCCGGCTTGTCGGCGAGCGCGACCTTCATGAAATCCTTGACGATCGGCGCCGCAAGATGGCCGCCGGTCTCGCCGCGCCCGAGCGATTTCGGCTTGTCGTAGCCGACATAGACGCCGACGACGATGTCGGGCGTGAAACCGATGAACCACGCGTCCTTGTAATCGTTGGTGGTGCCGGTCTTGCCGGCGATGGGCTTGCCGATCTCCTTCTGGAAGCCGGCGCCGGCCGCCGTCCCGCGCAGCACCACGCCTTCCATGATCGAGGTGATCTGATAGGCGGTCATCGGATCGAGCACCTGTTCGCGGCGATCGATCAACGAAGGCTCCGGCTGGTTTTCCCATTTCTTGGCGTCGCAGCCGATGCATTCTCGTTCATCGTGCTTGTAAACGGTGTGACCATAGCGGTCCTGGATGCGATCGATCAGCGTCGGCTTGATGCGACGGCCGCCGTTGTCGATCATGGCGTAGGCGGTCACCATGCGCAGGAGCGTGGTCTCCCCGGCGCCGAGCGCGAAGGAAAGATAGGGCGGCAGGTTGTCATAGATGCCGAAGCGTTTGGCGTATTCGGCGATCAGCGGCATGCCGATGTCCTGCGCCAGCCGGACCGTCATCACGTTGCGTGAATGCTCGATGCCGAACCGCAACGTCGAAGGTCCGTAAAAATTGCGCTCATAGTTTTCCGGGGTCCACACGCCGAGGCCCGGGCCCTGGTCGATCTCGATCGGCGCATCGAGGATCAAGGTCGACGGCGTGTAGCCGTTGTCGAGCGCCGCCGCGTAGACGAAAGGCTTGAACGAGGAGCCGGGCTGGCGCAGCGCCTGCGTGGCGCGGTTGAACTGGCTCTGGTCGTAGGAGAAGCCGCCGACCATGGCGAGCACGCGTCCGGTCCAGGGATCCTCGACCACCATGGCGCCCGAGACTTCCGGAATCTGCCTCAGGACATACTGGCCCGGTTCCTTGGCCGGTTCGACATAGACCACGTCGCCCGGCTGCAACACCTGATCCACTTTGGCCGGCGGCCTACCCTTGATTCTGACCCACTTCATCCCGTCGACGGTGAGCACGCCCGTGTCGCGTTCCTTGCTCACAAATCCGCCGGGCTCGCGTCCCGGCTGCAGACCGATGCGCGCGGATTTCTCGCCGCCGTCCAGGACGACGGCGAGTCGCCACGGGGCGATGTCGTTGAGCGACTTGACCTCGGCGAGCTTCGCGCCCCAGTCGCCGGTGACATCGATATGCGCGACCGGTCCCCGCCAGCCGGCTCGCGTCTCGTCATAATTGACGAGACCTTCCCTCAGCACCTTGGTTGCCAAAGCCTGCAGCTTCGTGTCGAGCGTGGTGCGGACCGACAGGCCGCCGTCGTAGAGCTTCTTCTCGCCGTAGCGCTCGTAGAGCTCGCGCCGCACCTCCTCGGCAAAATATTCGGCAGCGAACATGCGCACCCCGCTCGCCTTCTGGGTGACGCCGAGCGGGCTGCGTTTCGCCTTTTCGGCATCGGCCGCGGTAATGAAACCATCCTGCGCCATCTGGTCGATCACCCAATTGCGCCGTTCGATGGCGCGCTCGCGGGCGCGGAACGGATGATAATTGTTGGGTGCCTTGGGCAACGCCGCGAGATAGGCCGCTTCGGGAATGGTGAGCTCGTTGACACCCTTGTCGAAATAAGTGAGCGCCGCGGCGGCAATGCCATAGGCACCAAGGCCGAGATAGATCTCGTTCAGGTACAGCTCGAGGATCTTGTCCTTCGAATAGGTCCGCTCGATCTTGAGCGCGAGCAGCGCTTCCTTGATCTTCCGGCTGAAGGATACCTCATTCGATAGCAGGAAGTTCTTGGCGACCTGCTGGGTGATGGTGGATGCTCCCTGCGGCCGCCGCCCGGTGCCGTAGTTTTCGACATAGGCAATCGCGGCGCGCACGATGCCGGCAAAATCGAGCCCCCCGTGCTCGTAGAAGTTCTTGTCCTCGGCGGCGAGGAAGGCGTTGATCACGAGCTTGGGGACCGCCTGGATGGGGATGTAAAGCCGTCTTTCGCGCGCAAATTCGGCGACGAGCGAGCCGTCGGCCGCGTGCACGCGCGTCATGACCGGCGGCTCGTAATCCTTGAGCTGCGAGTAGTCGGGCAGATCCTTGGAGTAATGCCAGAGCAAGCCCGCGACCGCGGCGACCGCGACCACGAACAGAATCGTGCCGGCGGCAAACAGAAGGCCAAGGAACCGCAATATGAGCTTCATGGCGACGGGTCCCGCCGCACGCCGGATCGTCCGCCGAGCCTGGCAGCCGCGGCAACGGGGGACGACGTTTCTCGCTTGTTTTTTTGTTGAAACTGAGGCCGGCGGGCCATATCAGCGCGCCTCGGTGCCGGCTCCGGCAAGGCGCGGGGCAAAATAGGCGTCGACGGCCTTCAGCAAAGCCGCCGCCGCGCGCTCCCGCCATGCCGCCGATGTCAGATGGGCGAGATCGTTCCTGCTCGACATGTAGCCCAGTTCCAGAAGCACCGACGGCACGTCGGGGGCGGTCAACACCTTGAAGCCGGCGGATTTCACGGGGTGCTGATGCAGCGGCGCGACCGTCCTGAGCTCGCCCATGGCCGCATGCGCGAATTGAACCGAGAAGACCTTGGTCTCGCGCTGGGCGAGGTCGACCAGGATATTGGCGACGTCGTCAGGCTCCGCGGAAAGATCGACGCCCCCGATGGCGTCGGCCTTGTTCTCCGATTCGGCAAGGCGGGCGGCTTCCGCATCCGAGGCGCGTTCCGACAGCGTGTAGATGCTGGCGCCGTCGGCCTGCCCCTCGCTGGGCGGCAGAAAATCGGCGTGGATCGAAATGAAGAGGGAGGCATGGCGCTCGCGCGCAAAGCGCACGCGCTCGCCGAGCGGCACGAAACTGTCGTCGGCGCGAGTGAGCGCCACGCGATATTTGCCGCTGCGCTCGAGCGCATCGCGCAGCGCGAGCGCGAAAGCGAGCACCACATCCTTCTCGTTCTCGCCGCTGCGGGCGCGGCTGCCGGTGTCGATGCCGCCGTGGCCCGGATCGAGCACCACGAGGGGCCGCAGATCGCCGTCGTCGGCCGGCTCGGGCCGGACGCGCTTGGTGGCGATGGCGCGCGCCGCGCGGTCCTCGAGCGCGATGTTGCGCAGGAAGCTGTCGCGGTCCGTCGGCGCGAGCTCCACGACGAGCCGCGCGGGAAGATCCTCGGTGGCCGCGAGAACAAAGGCCTTGTCGATGCGCACCGGCCCGCGGGTATCGATGACGACGCGAGAGCCGCCCTTCATGACGAGCCCGTAGCGGAAAGCCTTGATCAATCCGCGGCCGTGATCGCCGGCATTGGCGGGCAGCTTGAACGTGACCTGCGGCAGATCGATCACCACCCGATAGGGGTCGGCCAGAGTGAAGGCGGCGATGTCGATCTTCTGCGACAGGTCGAGCACGAAGCGCGTGGCTTTGTCGTCGCCGCCGATGCGCACGTCGCTGGCGACCGGATAGCCCTCCCCGGCTCCCGTCGACCCGGCCGCCAGCGCGGCGCAGCCGCACAGCAGCGCACCGCCCGTGGCGCAGGCGAACAGAACCGAGCGGAAAGTCACGAAACCGGCCCCTATTCGGCGCTTGTTGTACCTCATTAGGTGCCGGTTCGGTTAACGGAACTTGACCGGCCGCTCATTCCGGCGCGGGAGTGTTGCACGCAGGTCGCAATTCCGGGCGCGCGGCCCGGCCAAGCCCTGCTTGCCATTGAGGGATTCCGGCCGTATGTAGGATCTGTCGACGGTCAAGGATTTCCGGTTGTGCCGTGTTCGGGCTGCGGCGCGCCTCAAACTCCGGCTACCCCCGAGGGCGGGGGCGGCGTGTGGATGAGGCGGAACTGGCCTCAGGCCCTTGTGAGAGGACAACCGGAGCAGCGCGGGACGACGGCCGCCTGTGAAAATCCCGTCGGCGACTGCCAATCCCGGCCGCGCGGTGTCGTTTCCGCGCCGCCGTACCGTAAGGTCGCAAGTTTCATGCTGCCGTGTCCGCAGCGAGAGCCATTTGACGCGCTGATCCGCCACGATGACGTCGTGACGGCGCGCGCCGGTTCAGCAAGCCGCAGCGAGCGGGAACGCGCGGCCCACGTCCCCAACCCCCATCCGGCCGGCGCCGACCGCGTTGAGCGCGGCGCGTGCGCGCACGCAAGTTCGCCGGCCCGCGTGAGATTCTCCCATGGCCGACAAGATGTTGATCGACGCGACGCACCCGGAAGAGACGCGGGTGGTCGTATTGCGCGGCAACCGTGTCGAGGAATTCGACTTCGAGAGCGCCCACCGCAAACAACTGCGCGGTAACATCTATCTCGCCAAGGTCACCCGCGTAGAACCTTCGCTGCAGGCGGCCTTCGTCGACTACGGCGGCAACCGGCACGGCTTCCTGGCCTTCTCGGAAATCCACCCCGACTATTATCAGATCCCAGTCGCGGATCGGCAGGCCCTCATCGCCGAGGAAGCGCGCGCGCAGCATGAGGCCGACGAGGATGCGGACATCCGCGGGCGCCGTCATCGGCATCGCGCGCAGGCCGCAACCCGCGGCGAGGCAAGCGCGCGCAGCGAGCCGATCGCCGACGAGCCGCTCGGACCCGATACGAGCGAGCGCTCGGAGGAACCCTCCGAATTCCGCGAGGAGGATAAGGAAAAGGAAGAAGCCGCCGCGGCGGCGCCGGCGGTCGTGCCGTCGCCGGAATCCCTCGCGCCGCCGGCCGCAGGCGAGAGTTCCCCTTCCGCGGCCGACGCAGCCGAGGAGCCCGCGATGCTCCCGCCTTCCCCGCCCGCGGAAGTCGAGCGCACCGCGGCCGCGGACGGCCTCGACCCGCAGGCCGAGGGCGAGCGCGCGGGCGAAGAAGCCGGGCCGATCCAGGATGCCGAGAGTGCGGAGTCGACGGCCCAGGCCTCCGCTGCCGAGGGGGATTCCGAACCGGCTGCCGCCGACGGCAACGATGCCGGCGAGGAAACGGTGGAAGAAGATGTGGTCGAGTCGGTCGGCGGCGCCGACGCGCTCGAGGAAGCGCAGGAACGCATCCCCCGCCTGCGTCGGCAATACAAGATCCAGGAGGTCATCAAGCGCCGGCAGGTGATGCTGGTGCAGGTCGTCAAGGAGGAGCGCGGCACCAAGGGCGCGGCGCTGACCACCTATCTCTCGCTTGCCGGCCGCTACTCGGTTTTGATGCCCAATACGGCCCGCGGCGGCGGTATTTCACGCAAGATCACCAATCCGGAGGACCGTGCGCGGCTGAAGGAGATCGCCGCGGAGCTCGACGTGCCGGAAGGCATGGGCGTCATCCTGCGCACGGCGGGGGCCTCCCGCACCAAGAGCGAGGTCAAGCGCGACTTCGAGTATCTGTTGCGCTTATGGGAGCAAATTCGTGACCTCACACTGAAATCGACGGCGCCCACGCTGGTCTATGAGGAGGGGTCGCTGACCAAGCGCGCGATCCGCGATCTCTATACCAAGGACATCGACGAGGTGATCGTCGCCGGCGAGGCCGGATATCGCGACGCGCGCGAAATGATGCGCATGTTGATGCCGAGCCACGTGAAGAACGTGAAGCTCTACAAGGACCAGCAGCCGATCTTCAGCCGCTACGGCATCGAGAATCAGCTCGACGCCATGTTCTCGCCGGTGGTGCAGCTCAAATCCGGCGGCTACATCGTCATCAACCAAGCCGAGGCGCTGGTGGCGATCGACGTCAATTCCGGCCGGGCGACACGCGAGCACCATATCGAGGACACGGCGCTCAAGACCAATCTCGAAGCCGCCGAGGAGATCGCGCGCCAGCTGCGGCTGCGCGACCTTGCCGGCCTCATCGTCATCGATTTCATCGACATGGACGAGCCGCGCAACAACCGCATGGTCGAGCGCAGGCTCAAGGAAGCGCTCAAGCAGGATCGCGCCCGCATCCAGGTCGGCCGCATTTCCCACTTCGGCCTTCTGGAAATGTCGCGCCAACGCATCCGCAGCTCGGTGCTGGAATCCTCGACCGAAAAATGCCCCCTGTGCGGCGGCTCCGGTCATGTGCGTTCGGTCTCTTCGGTCGCGCTGCAGGCGCTGCGGGCGCTCGAGGAGATGCTGCTCAAGGGCGCGACGCACAATCTCATCGTGCGGACCCGCACCGAGGTCGCGCTTTACATGCTCAACCACAAGCGCGCGCATCTGCGCCAATTGGAGGAGCGGTTCCGCGTCACGATCACGGTTTCCGTCGATCCGACCATCAGCGGGCAGCAGTCTTTCGTGATCGACCGCGGCGAACACGTGCATGCCCTCGAGACGGCGCGCGCCCATGCGCCGTCGACGCCGGTAGCGCTTGCGCCGGCCGAACCGTCGGAAGCGGAGGAGACGGACGCATCCCCGGGGGTGTCGGGAAGCCGCGCGATGCCCGCCGAGGATGCCCAGGGAGAGCCGCACGGCCGCCGCCGTCGCCGCCGCGGGCGCGACCGCGGCCAGGACGCACGGCCGCCTGCGGCGCAGACGAGCCCGGGCGAGGATGCCGTCGCGCCGGCGCGTGACGGCAACGAAGCCGGTGTCGTGGAGGGGGCGATCGACGGCGAGCAGGCCGAGACGCCGGCGCCGCGCGAGGCCCTCGCCGCGGAGAACGGCGGGGAGCGCCAGGGGCGCCGCCGGCGTCGGCGCGGCCGCCGCGGCGGCCGCCGCAATCGTCGCCGCAATGGCGATTTCCAGCGCGAGAGCGACGGTCAGGTCGCGAGCGAGCCGGGCGTGGAGCCGGCGCCTGCCGTCTTCGATGCCGCGGGCGCGGCGCAAGCGCCGGTCTTTTCGCCGCCTCCCCCTCACGCCGATCTGCACGCCGATCCGCACCCGGCGGCGCCGCCGTCGCGGTCCGACGTGGCCTCTCCGGGCGAAGCGGCGCCGGCGGAATCCCAGCCGCCGCGCCGTCGTTCGACGGTCCGCGAGCCGGCGCCCTTCGCCGGCGGGATCGATTCGCCGCCTCCGGTGAGCCCGCCGCCGATGCCGGTCATCTCGGTCACGTCAAGCGAAGAGCCGGCGCAGCCCAAACGCGGATGGTGGCGCCGCACCTGAATGTCGCGCCCATGCCGAACCGCCGCCGGCTGAACGCCGTCGCGCGCCGCCCATTCGCGCGGAGGCCGTGATGAAGTCCGCCTGGAACGAACGCGACGCGCACGAGACCGCAGCACGCTATGGCCAATGCGGCGTCGCGCGCGATCTCGCGCTCCGCCTTTATTCCACGCGCCTCATCGGCCGCGAGCCGCGGCTCGTGCTGCACGGCGGAGGCAATACCTCTCTCAAGGCGGTCGCGCGCGACCTTGCCGGCGACGAGGTCGAGGTGCTCCATGTCAAGGCGTCCGGCGCCGACATGGGGGCGGTCGAGCCGGAGGACTTCCCGGCCGTGCGCCTGCAACCGCTGCGACGCCTGCGTGCGCGCGAGACGCTGAGCGATGCGGAAATGGCGCGCGTGCAACGCGCGTTTCTGCTCGATCCGCTCGCACCCTCCCCTTCGGTCGAGATGCTGCTCCATGCCTTCCTGCCGGCTAAATTCATCGACCACAGCCATCCATCCGCACTCCTGAGCCTGCTCGATCAGCCCCACTCGCGCATGCTCTGCGAGGAGGTGTTCGGCGACCGCATGGGCTTCGTTCCCTACTGCATGCCCGGATTTGCGCTCGCGCGCCTTGCCGCCGACATCTACGAGAAAAATCCGCAGGTCGAGGGCCTGGTTCTCGACAAGCACGGTCTTTTCACGTTCGGGGATACGGCGCGGGAATCCTATGAGCGCATGATCGCTGCCGTCACGCGCGCCGAAGCGCGGTTGCAGCGGAACCGCAAGACCTTCGCGGCCGCGGCGCTTCCCGCCCCTGTCGCCTCGGCCGGCGATGTCGCGCCGATCCTGCGCGGGGCCGCGACGCTGCGCGATGCCGACGGCGAAGGCGCGCATCGGCGTCCGATCCTGGCGTTCCGGACCGACGATACCATCCTGAATTTCCTCAACCGCGGCGACATGGCGCGTTGCGTACGCGCGGGCGTGGTCACGCCCGATCACGTCATCCGCGTGAAGCCGTGGCCGCTCGTGCTGCCTGCACCGCAGACCGGCAAACTGGCCGAATTCAGGACCGCCGTGCACGCATCCGTGCGCGCATTTGCCGACGACTACAAGGCCTATTTTGCGCGCCACGCGCCGCGCGCGCCGGGTGCCGTCATGCACGACCCCATGCCGCGCGTCGCGCTCGTGCCGGGGGTGGGCCTGTTCGGCCTGGGATCCGACGCGCAGGCGGCGAACATGGCCGCCGACCTCGCCGCCACGGCGATCGGGGTCATCGCCGATGCGGAAGCGATCGGCACGTTCTGCAGCATCGCCGAAGCCGACATGTTCGACTGCGAATATTGGCCGCTCGAGATCGCCAAGCTCGGCCGGAAAGAACGACGCCCGCTCGCGGGCCAGGTCGCCGTCATCACCGGCGCCGGCGGCGCAATCGGCTCGGCCACGGCGCGCCTGTTCGCGCAGGCCGGCGCGGAGGTGGCGCTGCTCGACATCGACGCCAAGGCGGCGCGAGAGAAGGCCTCGGCGATCGGCGGCGCGGCGCTGCCCATCGCCTGCGACGTCACCGACGCCGCCTCCGTGCGCGCGGCATTCGCGCTGGTCGTCGCGACATTCGGCGGCGTGGACATCGTCGTGTCCAACGCCGGGGCGGCTTGGCAGGGGCGCATCGGCGAGGTCGACGAGTCGATATTGCGGCGAAGCTTTGAACTCAATTTCTTCGCGCATCAGAAGGTGGCGCAGGAGGCGGTCCGGGTCATGCTGGCACAGGGCATCGGCGGCTGCCTCCTGTTCAACGTCTCCAAACAGGCGGTCAATCCCGGTCCCGATTTCGGCCCCTACGGGTTGCCGAAAGCCGCCACCCTGTTTCTTGCCCGGCAATATGCGCTCGACTACGGCGCCGAGGGGATCCGCGCCAACGCGGTCAATGCCGATCGGGTCCGTTCGGGTCTCCTCACCGATGCCTTCATCAAGGCGCGCGCCGCCGCGCGCGGCGTCACCGAGAAGGACTATATGAGCGGCAACCTGCTTCGCCGCGAGGTGACCGCCGAGGATGTCGCCCAAGCCTTCTTGGCGCAGGCCTTGGCGCTCAAGACCACCGCCGGCGTCACCACGGTGGACGGCGGCAACATCGCCGCGGCGCTGCGCTGACTCCGCCGGCGGATTTCATGATATGGTGCCTGCAGAAGCGAGCAACCGCGAAGGAGACCGATCCATGCCGTGCAAGCCGGCCATTCTCGCCCTGATTCCCCTGCTGCTTGCGGCCGCGCCCGCCGTCGCCATAACCTCCAAAGAGAAAATGCAGACCTGCATCATCGGCGCCGACGACCAGAAGCTCGAGGGTGCCAAGCGCAAGACGTTCATCGCCAAATGCATGGGCAAGGGCAATTACGAGCCGGCCGCGCGCAAGGCCGCGCTGAAGAAGAACGCCAAGCCGGCCGCACAGCCGAAAGCCAATGCCAATCCGCCGCAACCGGAGGCCGAGCCCGACGAAGAACCGGCCGCGCCGAAGTGAGCGCGGCGCCGTTGCTCCTTGCAGGAATGCGTCGGTCCCATGCCGGAGATCGATAAGGAAGGCGAGCGCTATCAGGCCGATAGGCCGCAGGCCGCACCCGGCTTCTTCCTGAAGGGCGCGCACCAGTACGACTGGGGCATGAAAAATCGCCTCGCTCGCACCTTCAATCCGAAGACCGGGCGGACGGTGATGCTGGCAATCGACCACGGTTATTTCCAGGGTCCGACGTCCGGGCTCGAGCGCGTGGATCTGTCGATCGTGCCGCTCCTGCCGCAATGCGATGCGCTGTTCTGCACCCGCGGGATCCTGCGCAGCGTGATTCCTGCCGATTGCACGAAACCGATGGTGCTGCGCGCGAGCGGCGGGCCGAGCATCCTGCGCGAGGAACTGTCCGACGAGCAGATCGCGATGGACATGGAGGATGCGGTCAGACTCAATGCCGCCGGCGTCGGCATCCAGGTGTTCATCGGCGGCGAACACGAGACGCGATCGGTCCGCAACATGACGCGACTCGTCGATTCCGGCCTGCGCCTCGGCATCCCGGTGATGGGTATCACCGCCGTGGGCAAATCCATGACGCGCGACGCCAAGTATTTCCGGCTTGCCTGCCGCATCATCGCCGAGCTCGGCGCGCACTATGTGAAGACCTATTACGTCGAGCACGGCTTCGAAACCGTGACCGCCTCCTGTCCCGTGCCGATCGTGATGGCGGGCGGCAAGAAGCTGCCCGAATACGACGCGCTCACCATGGCCTACAAGGCCGTGCAGCAGGGCGCCGCCGGGGTGGACATGGGCCGCAACATCTTCCAGTCGGACGCGCCGAGCGCCATGCTCGCGGCCGTCAACGCGGTCGTGCATCAGAACATGCATCCGAAAGACGCCTTCGAGCTGTTCCGCGCGCTGAAGGCGAAGGGCTAGAGCGGCTTGCGGGCACTATCGACCCGTGATTGCGCGCGCCGCATTGACGCGTCACCGCGAGCGACGCGAAGCAATCCAGGACCGATGGACCGACCCCGACGCGCGTCGGCGGTTGCGGCCGCCGCGTTCACGGCGGGAAGGTGGCCGTCGCCGTCGCGCTGCCCAAGATCCGGCCGGCTGCGTCGAGCGCGCGCACCGTCCACTGGTAGCGATGTCGCTGCCCGGCCGGCGGGCACGGCCCGATATAACGGATCGCGCCGCGCTCTACGGCATCGCCGGTATAGGGAATCGTCGCGCCGCCATGATGGAACGTCGGCACATCGAGGTCGGTCATGGTGAAGCTCAGCCGCTTGGTGCCGGGCGGCACGTCGCGCAGCTCGAAGGCCGGCGAGACTGCCTGGCAGGCGGGAATTCCGGCCCAGGAGAAGCGGACGGTGAATGCCTGGGCGCGCGCCGGCACGACGGCTATCGCGAGCGCGGCGACGCTCAACGTCCATGACCGCGACGGCAAACGCATGTCGACCTCCCTGTCGGATGGCGGTCGCGAAGCATAAACGAAAGCCGTGCACCGTCGGGAGACCCCCGGACCCCCGCCCGCGCCGGCAATGCCGTTATCGCCGCAGGTCGCCACGGGCCGAGACGGGAAGCGGGGACATTGCTGCATGCGCCTGCGCCGTCGAGGCGGCCGACGCGCGGCGGCACCTAGGCGCCGCTGCGCGAGGCAACGACCGCTGCGGCGGGCCGCTCCGACGGCGTCACGCTGAAGCTGCGCAGCGCCCCGCGCCGCAACACGTCGATCGGAATCGTCTTGCCGATGCGTTCGGCATCGAGCAGCCGGATCAGATCGTCGACGCCGGTCACCTGCAGGCCGTCGGCGCGCACGATCACATCGAGACTCATGAGACCGGCGGCGGCCGCAGGTCCGTGCGGCTCGAGGGTCGTGACCATCGCGCCGCTTGCATTCGCGACGTCCGCCGCATGTGCCTGCCGGCGCGAGATCGGCACGGTCTGTGCCGACACGCCGATATAGGCGCGTCGCACGCGGCCGTGCCTTATCAACTGGCTGAGCACGAAGCGCGCCGTGTTCGACGCGACCGCAAAACAGATGCCCTGAGCGCCCAGGATCACGGCCGTGTTGATACCGACGACTTCGCCGCTGGAGGACACCAGCGGCCCGCCCGAATTGCCCGGATTGAGGGCGGCGTCGGTCTGAATGACGTCCTCGATCAGCCGACCGGATTTGGCGCGCAGCGAACGGCCGAGCGCCGAGATCACGCCGGCGGTCACGGTACACTCGAAACCGAGCGGATTGCCGATCGCCACCACGAGCTGGCCGCGCCGCAGCGCCTTGGAGTCGCCGAGCGGCGCAAACGGCAGGTCGCGCGCCGAGTCGGCGCGCAACAAGGCAAGATCGGTGTCGGGGTCCTCGCCGAGCTTGCGCGCCTCGATCGAGCGACCCTCCGAATCGAGAAGCCGGATGTCATGGGCGGCGTCCACCACATGGGCATTGGTAAGAACGAGGCCGTCGGGTGCGATGACGACGCCCGAGCCGACGCCGGCGGAGCCTCCGCGCGCCTTGCGCACGTCGACGCGCACCACCGCCGGGCCGACCCGCTCCGCCACCGCGGTCACGACCCGCGAATAAGCGTCGAGCGCCTCGCTGTCGGGTGGCGCGGGTGCGGCCAAGCGAGACGGCTCCCCGCTCCCGATTGGTTGGGAGGAAACGACATCGAGCATGAGGTGATCGGCCTTGGCCTCTTTCGAGCATGGCATGTAGGAACGGCGCCACGGAAATGGAAGACGCCGGACGCGAGGCGGCAGGCCACGCATCGCTGATCGCCGCGGCACCGCCTGGCCGCGGCTCGAGCTTAAGGCGCACCGATCGCCGCGCGGCGCCCCGTGCGCGTCAGGCGACCGCGCCTCCCTCGCGAGCGGTCCCTACCGATGCAGCCAGGCGCCGATCCGCTCCACCGCCTCGCGCATCTCGCCGGCGGCGCCGGCATAACAGAAACGCAGAAAATTGTGTCCGTTGACCGGATCGAAATCGATACCCGGCGTCGCCGCCACGCCCGCCTCCGTCAACATGCGTCTGGCGAAGTCGAGACTGTCGTTCGAAAAGCGCGAAATGTCCGCGTAGAGATAGAAGGCTCCGTCGACCGGAAGAAACCGATCGAGCCCGGCCGCCGGCAGGCCTTCGGTCAGGATGCGCCGGTTGACCTCGTAGCCGCGCTTCACCGCTTCCATTTCCTCGCGGCCGTCGAGGGCGGCCTCCGCCGCGACCTGCGCGAGCGTCGGCACCGAGATGGCAAGATTGCCCTGCAACCGTTCGACGACCCGGACCATGGCCTCGGGCACGATCATCCAGCCGATGCGCCATCCGGTCATGCAGAAATATTTCGAGAAGGAATTGATGACGACGACACGTTCGGAAAGCTTGGCGGCGGTGTCCGCGGCGAAGGCATAGTCGAGCCCGTGATAGATCTCGTCGGAAATCACCTTGATCCCCTCGCTTTCCGCCGCGGCGAGGAGATGTGCGAACGTGGTCGGCGCGATCATGGTGCCGGTCGGGTTGGCGGGGCTTGCCACCACGAGACCGGCAAGCGGCTTGCGCCGGTGTTCGGCGATCAAGGCTTCCGGCGTGAGCGCCCAGCGGGTGGCAGCCGAGGTGTCGATCAGCACGGGTTCGCAACCGAGCGCGGCGAGAATGTGCCGATATGGCGGATAGCCGGGATTGGCGAGCGCGACCCGATCGCCCGGCTCGAACAATGCAAGAAAGGCCAGGATGAAGCCGCCGGACGAACCCGTGGTCACCGCCACCCGGGCGGGATCGAGGTCAAGCCGATAGACCTCGCGGTAATAGCGGGCGATCCGCGAACGCAGGCTCGCAATGCCCAGCGTCTCCGTATAGCCGAGCCGCCCGCGCGCAAGCGCGGCCTGCGCGGCGAGAAGCGCGGCACGGGGCGGGGAAGCCGCGGGCTGGCCCACCTCCAGATGGACGACGCGCCGCCCCTCCGCTTCGAGCCGCGCCGCTGCCGCCACCACGTCCATGACGATAAACGGCGGCACCGCGCTGCGGCGGGAGGTCTGCAACAGGTTCTTGGCCTTCTCGAGCATGAGTTCCGCGTCGGATTCGCCCTGCTGTTGCCGTAATCCCTCGGTTGCGTCGGTCAATCGCCGCGCCGTGTCATCGCGCGGGACCGCGATCGCGGGCTGCGTTGACCGCCCTCGGACGGCCCAATAGGTTCACCGCATGTGGACGCATAACCGGATCGGTATGACCGCAGACGGCACACCTATCAGGGCGCGGCGTCCGGCGCCAGCCGCGCGTGCGCTTGCGGTGTTTTCCGCGCTTACCCTATGCCTGCAGTCGGCACGCGGCCAGGACGTGCCGCGCGGCATGCCGATCATTCGCGACACGGAGATCGAGCAGCTGCTGCGCGACTATGCATCGCCGATCCTGCGCGCGGCCGGGCTGGCGCAGCAACACATCCGCGTCGTCGTACTCAATGTTCGTTCGTTCAACGCCTTCGTGATGGACGGCCGCCACATTTTCATCAATGCCGGCGCGCTGTTCGATACCAAGACGCCGAACGAGCTCATCGGCGTGCTCGCGCACGAGACCGGTCATCTCGCGGGCGGGCACATGTCGCGCCTGCGCGAGAAGCTTGCCGAGGCGCAGACCCAATCGATCATCGCCATGCTGCTCGGCGTCGGCGCGCTCGTCGCCGGGGCCCGTTCCGGCAGCGCCGATGCCGGCGCCGCCGCGCTGCTCGCGCCGCAATCGGCGATCCAGCATTCATTGCTCGCCTATGTCCGCACGCAGGAAGATCAGGCCGATCACGCCGCCGTGAAATTTCTTAACGCCACCCACCAATCGCCGCGAGGCATGGTGGAACTGTTCAAGCGCCTGAGCAACGAAACATTATTCAGTTCGCGCTATGTCGATCCCTATTTGCAGACCCATCCGATGCCGGCCGATCGCGTCGCCGCTCTCGAGCAGATCGCGCATGCGAGTCCATATTGGGATCGCAAGGATCCCGCCGAACTGCAGCTGCGGCACGATCTCATGCGGGCCAAGCTCTCCGGCTTCCTCGAACGTCCGGACACGGTGATGCGCCGTTATCCGCCGAGCGACCAGAGCCTGCCGGCCCGCTATGCGCGCGCGATCTCGACCTACCGCCACGGCGATCTGCGCCAGGCGTTGGCGCAGATCGACGACCTGATCAGGAGCGAGCCGAACAACCCCTATTTCGCGGAACTCAAGGGCCAGGCGCTGCTCGAGGGCGGCCATCCGGCCGAAGCCGTCGCGCCCCTGCGTCAAGCCGTCGCGCTCTCGCACCGCGCGCCGCTGATCGCCATCCTGCTCGCGCAGGCGCTGATCGCAACCGGCAACGCCAAGGTCTCGGAGGAGGCGATCGCGCTGCTCAACGACGCGCTGCGGCTTGAGCCGGAGGCACCCGGCGCCTATGACCAGCTCGCCATGGCCTATGGCCGCAAGGGCGACCTCGCGCATGCAGATCTCGCCTCCGCCCAGGCCGCCTTCACGCGCGGGGACATCAAAACCGCGCGCCAGCTTGCCTCGCGCGCCAAGACCCGTCTGCCCGTCGGCTCGCCGGCCTGGGTGCGCGCCGATGACATCGTCAATGTGAAAACACCCACGGCCTCGACCCATCCCTGACCCTGCAAGGACCGCACCCATGCCCGTCCGTCCGTGCCTTTCCGCCTTCGCCTCCACCTGCCTGCTGGCCGCCGCGGTCGTCCTGCCGAGCGCGGTACAGGCGGAGGATTTCGCCCCCGCCCAGCGCGACGCGATCGAGAAGGTCGTGCACGATTATCTCATCGCACATCCCGAGGTATTGCAGGAGGCGATGGAGGAGCTGCAGAGGCGCCAGGCGGCGGCGGAAGCGGAAAAGCACAAGGCCGTCATCAAGCAGCATGCCGAGACGCTGTTCTCCTCGCCCGATCAGGTCACGCTCGGCAATCGACACGGCGACGTCACGTTCGTCGAGTTCTTCGATTACAACTGCGGCTACTGCAAGCGTGCCTTGAACGACATGCTCACCCTTCTCAAGACCGACCCCAATCTCAAGGTCGTGCTCAAGGAATTTCCCGTGCTCGGGCCCGGCTCGGTGGAAGCCGCGCGCGTTGCGGTCGCCGTGCGCATGCAGGACAAGACCGGCCAGAAATATCTCGCCTTCCACCAGAAACTGCTGGGAGGTCGCAATCCCGCCGACGGCGAACGCGCGCTCGCGGTGGCGCGGGAGGTGGGCGTCGACATGGACCGCCTGGCGAAGGACATGAAGAGCCCCGAGATCGAGAAGACCCTGCAGCAGGATTTCAAGCTCGCCGAGCTGCTGGGGTTAAACGGCACGCCGAGCTACGTGATCGGCGACGAGGTCGTGGTCGGCGCCATCGGTCTTGAGGCGCTGCGCGAGAAGGTCAACACCGCCCGCTGCGGCAAGGCCACCTGCTGAGGCGGCGGCGACGGCCTGCGCCTTGCGCATGACCCTCGCCCGGCTTTTCCACATTTGATCGCGACCGGCCGCGGAACCGCCCGGTTCCTCCGCGGTTATCGCGCGCATGTATTCCTTCGGTATCGAGGAAGAATATTTCGTGTTCGACGCCGCATCGCGCCGCGCGGTGCGGCGATTCGACAAGCGCTTCCTGGTCGCCGCGCGCAAAGCCCTTGGCGACCGCGTGATGACCGAAATGCTGCAGTCGCAGCTCGAGGTCACGACGCCGCCCTGTGCCTGCGCGGCCGAGGCGCGCGCCCATCTTGCCCGGTATCGACGTGCGCTCGGCGATGCCGCCGCCGCGCGCGGCCTCGGCCTCGCCGCGATGGGTACATTTCCGCTTGCCTTCTGGCCCGAGCAGATCGTCACGCCGAAGGCGCGCTACGACGCGATCATGGATGACTTGCAGATGATCGGTTATCGCAACATGCTTTGCGGCATGCACGTGCATGTGGCGGTGCCGGACGTCGATGCGCGCGTCAATCTCATCATGCGGCTGACGCCTTATCTACCGCTCCTGCTCGCGCTGTCGACCTCCTCGCCGTTCTGGCAGGGTCATCTGACCGGGCTCGTCGGTTACCGGCTTGCAGCCTACGACGAATTGCCCCGCACGGGCCTGCCGGAGCTGTTTCGCGCCGGCGAGGATTATCGCGACTTCGTCGCCGCCTTGGTGGGAGCGGGCATTATCCCCGATGCGAGCTACATCTGGTGGGCGCTCAGGCCGTCGCTCAACTACCCGACCATCGAGCTGCGCGTCGCCGATAGCTGCACGCGCCTCGACGATGCGGTCGCGATCGCCACCCTGTTCCGCTGCCTCGTGCGCGCGCTCGATCGCAATCGCGGCATAAATGCCGGGTTCGACCGGCTGGGTCGTGCCATCACCCAGGAAAACAAGTGGCACGCGCAACGCTACGGCATCAAGGCGCGGTTCGTCGATCCGTTTTCCCGCACGCCGATGACGGCACGATCCTGGCTCGAGAGCATTCGCGGCCTGATCGCCGACGACGTGTCGGCGCTCGGCTGCGCCGCCGAGATCGCCCACCTTGATCGGATTCTCGACGGCGGCACCAGCGCGGACCGCCAGATCAGCATATTTACCCGCGCGCGGGCGGCCGGCCGGCGCCGCCATGCGGCGATCAAAGAAGTGGTCGACTGGGCAGCGGCCGAGACGCGGGCCGGATAGCCGTGCAGCCGCCTTGCGGAAAGGGCTCCGCCGGCGCCGGGCGTCCCCTTCCCCTGGCGCGCGCGGCCACCTATAAAGCGTCAGCCTTTGTCGCACGGACGCGCAAGCCCGCGGATCGGTCATGGCCAAAACCATCTACGTTC
The DNA here is from genome assembly GCA_019689975.1 of Pseudolabrys sp. Taxonomy (GTDB): domain Bacteria; phylum Pseudomonadota; class Alphaproteobacteria; order Rhizobiales; family Xanthobacteraceae; genus Pseudolabrys. Next base: position 2,892 of record JADGGK010000026.1, on the reverse strand, counting down.
TCAACGGACCGAACATGAACCTGCTCGGCACGCGCGAGCCGGAGAAGTACGGGCGCGCGACTCTCGCCGACGTCGACAGGCTCTGCCGCGAGACGGCCGAGCGTTACGGCTTCGAGGTCGTCTTCCGTCAATCTAACATGGAGGGGCAACTGATCGACTGGATCCAGGAAGCGCAGATGCGGGGCGCCACAGGTCTCGTGATCAATCCCGCCGGGTACACCACCACCTCGATCGCCATTCTCGATGCGCTGCTCGCCTGCTCGATGCCGGTGATCGAGGTGCACGTCACCAACATCCATGCGCGCGAAAGCTTTCGGCAGAATTCCTATGTCTCCAAAGCGGCAAAAGCGGTCATCGCCGGTTTCGGCATCGACGGCTACGCGCTGGCGATCACCGGCCTTGCGCGCCTCCTCGGCGCAACTGCCCAGGGCTGACGACTGCAATGGCCGACTCCAAGCCCTTCGTCGATCGCGCGGTGATCCAGGAACTGACCCGGATCCTGGAGGAAACCGGCCTCACCGAAATCGAAATCGAGCGGGACGGCCTGCGGGTGCGCCTCGCCCGCAACGCACCGTCCGCTCCGCCCGGGCAGGCCGGGCCGCGTGCGGCTCCGCCGCCGGCGCAGATCCTGGCAACCGAGTCGAGCACCGCGCCGCTTGATCCGGCAAAACATCCCGGCGTCGTCACCTCCCCCATGGTCGGCACGGCGTATGTGGCGCCGGAGCCGGGCGCCAAGCCCTTCATCCGCGTCGGCGACGCTGTCAAGACCGGCGATACGCTTTTGATCATCGAGGCGATGAAGACCATGAATCAGATCCCCGCGCCGCGCGCCGGCACCGTCATTCAGATCCTCTTCGAGGATGGTCAACCGGTGGAGTTCGGCGAACCGCTGGTGATCATCGAATGAACGCAAACGACGGAAAAGCGACGCGGCGGCAGGCAAACCCGGCCTGTCAGCGCGCTTCGTTCCCGGCCTGCGCAACGACCCCTCGATCATGTTCGACAAGATATTGATCGCCAATCGGGGCGAGATCGCCCTGCGCGTGCTGCGGGCGTGCAAGGAGCTCGGGATCGCGACGGTCGCCGTGCATTCGACCGCGGACGCCGAAGCCATGCATGTGCGCTTCGCGGACGAGAGCGTCTGCATTGGGCCGCCACCCGCCAAGGACAGCTATCTCAACATTCCGGCCATTCTCGCCGCGTGCGAAATCACCGGTGCCGATGCCGTGCACCCCGGTTACGGCTTTCTGGCCGAGAATGCGCGCTTTGCCGAAATCCTCGCCGAGCACGGCGTCCAGTTCATCGGGCCCAAGGCCGAGCACATCCGTCTCATGGGCGACAAGATCGAGGCCAAGCGAACGGCGAAAAGGCTCGGCATTCCCGTGGTGCCAGGATCCGACGGAGGGGTGGGAAACACGGCCGAGGCTTCGAGAATCGCCGAGGAAATCGGCTATCCGGTCCTGATCAAGGCGACTGCGGGGGGCGGCGGGCGCGGCATGAAAGTCGCGCGCAGCGCGGCGGAGCTTCCGGCCGCCCTTGCCACCGCCCGCGCCGAGGCGAAAGCCGCGTTCGGCAACGACGCGGTTTATATCGAAAAATACCTCGAGAAACCGCGCCATATCGAGATCCAGGTGCTCGGCGACGGCAAAGGCGGGGCCATCCATCTCGGCGAACGCGACTGCTCGCTGCAACGGCGCCATCAGAAGGTCTGGGAGGAAGGCCCCTCGCCCGCGCTCAACGCCGATGCGCGCGCCGAAATCGGCGAGATCGTCGCCAGGGCCATGCGCGAGATCGGCTATCTCGGCGTCGGCACCGTCGAATTTCTCTACGAGGAGGGGCGGTTTTATTTCATCGAGATGAACACTCGCATCCAGGTCGAGCACCCGGTGACCGAGATGATTACCGGAATCGACCTCATTTTCGAGCAGATCCGCGTGGCTGCCGGGCGGGAGCTCGCGCTCAAGCAGAGCGAGGTCGTGTTGAACGGCCACGCCATCGAATGCCGGATCAATGCCGAGAATCCCGTGTCGTTCCGACCCTCGCCGGGCAAGATCCTGCACTATCATCCGCCCGGCGGTCTCGGCGTCCGCGTCGATTCGGCGGTCTATCAGGGCTATGTCATCCCCCCTTACTACGACTCGCTCGTCGGCAAGCTGATCGTGCACGGCAAGACGCGCACCGAATGCCTCATGCGTCTCAAACGCGCGCTCGACGAAGTGGTGGTCGACGGCATCGAGACCACGCTGCCGCTGTTCCGCGCACTGGTGCGCGAAAAGGACGTGATCGACGGGAACTATCACATCCACTGGTTGGAGGATTTCCTCGCGCGCGGCGGCGCGGACCAATAGCGTGAATCTCCGTGATCCTGACCGGTCGTCGCGGCCTAACCACCCTCCCCCGTCATTGCGCGCCCGCGCACCCTTCCCCGTCATTGCGAGCCCGAGCGCGCCCCTCTCCGTCATTGCGAGCCCGAGCGCAGCGAGGGCGAAGCAATCCAGAAAACGGCGGTACCACAAATGCCGGCATTGGGTCTGTGGCACGGGCTGTGACTGGATTGCTTCGGCGGCTTGCGCCGCCTCGCAATGACGGCATCGTCATTGCGAGCCCGAGCGAAGCGAGGGCGAAGCAATCCAGAAAACGGCAGCGCCACAAATGCCGGCATTGGGTCTGTGGCACGGGCTGTGACTGGATTGCTTCGGCGGCTTGCGCCGCCTCGCAATGACGGCGGAAATGCCGCGCCACAAGGACCGCGTGTCGCGCCTGTGGCACGACAAGGCCTGGACTGCTTCGTCGCCCCTTCGGGGCTCCTCGCACTGACGGCGAAGGCATCGCCTCGCAATGGCGGCGGAGCCATCGCCTCGCCATGACGGCGCGGGTCGCGTCGCCCCTTGC
>JADGGK010000089.1 GCA_019689975.1 Pseudolabrys sp. | reverse complement strand
GCCACCACAACGCCGCCACAACGCCGCTACCGCGCCTTGCCCGCCCGCTCGATGACGAGCCGCACGCCTTCCCCTTCCCCCTCGACGCGACCGATCGGCCGCGCCGGCGTGCCGGCGACGATGGTGCGATCGGGCACGTCGCGGTTGACGAAGCTGTTGGCGCCCACGACCACCATGTTGCCGATGGTGACCCCGCGCACGATCACGCTTTGCGCGCCCACATGCACGCAGTCGCCGATGCTCACGGCGCCCGTTCGGCGCTTCAATCTGCCGCCGGACAGCGCCCACAATACGGTGTCGTGCGTATAGACATGCACGCCGGCGGAAATCGAGCAGTTCGCGCCGATGCGGATCCCTCCGCCGGAGCCATCGAGCATCGCCCACGGGCCGATCCAGGTGCGCGCGCCCGCGGTGACCTCGCCGATCACGCAGGCCGAATCATAGATCGAGGCGCCCTCGCCGAAACCGAGCCGGCGCGCGCGCTCCCAACGGTCGAACAGCCCGTCCGCGAACGGCAGGCTGCGGGAAAAGCGCGCCTTCAGCTCCGCCTCGCGCTGCAGCCGCAGCTCCTCGAGCGCCCGCCTGAGCTCGGCCGGGCTCATGCCGCGGCGAGCTCCCGCATGCGGCCTTCGGCCGACAGGAAGCAATGCATGAACTCCTCCAGATAGAGCAGCGACCAGATCAGCAGCCGCCGGTTGGCGTGCCCCTCGAGGTGCTCGCGCAGCAGCGCTTCGACCGCGCCGCGGTCGAGCACGTCGTAGATGCGGGCGCTCGCGCCGAGCAGGCGGCGGCGCACGTAATCGATCGACTCGCCGCGATACCAGCTGGCGTCGGGCGCGGAGAATCCCTGCTTGTCGCCGTTGGCGATCTCGTCCGGCACGTAGCGCTGCATCAGCGTGCGCAAGATGAGCTTGCCGTCGCGCGTGCGCGCATAGTAGCGCGCCGGTTTCGCGCCCGGCTCGTTCTCGTCAAGTCGCACCAGCCCGTCGAGATTGGCGAGCTTGCGGCGCACCGGGATGCGGCAGGCGAGGTCGACGAGGTCGTTGTCGAGGAACGGCACGCGCGCCTCCAGCCCGTGCGCCATGGCAAGCTTGTCCTCGACCACGAGAATGCCGTGCAGAAAGGTCTTGGCCTCGAAGTAGAGCGAATGGTTGACGTAGTCCTCGGGGCCCGCGAGCGCGCGCTCGGCATGCCCGAAGACGGAGCGGAAGATCGCCCGCCGGTCCACATGCGCGACCTCGCGCCATACCGGCGCGAGCACCCGCGCATGGGCCTCGTCCGGCAACAGGCGCTGCCAGAAGCGATAGTAATCGTCGATGTAATCCTCGAAGCCGCTGCCGCGCACCGTGCGCCAATAGCGCCAGGGATAGCCGGCGAACAGCTCGTCGCCGCCGGTGCCCGAGAGCACCACCTTGACGAAGCGCGAGGCGAGTTTCGAGGCGTAGAAATTGGGATAGGACTGGCCGACGCGCGGCTCCTCCATGTGCCAGACCAGGTCGGCCATGGCGCGCTCCATGTCGCCGGCCTTGAGCACCATCTGGTAGTGCTCGGTGCCGAACAGGTAGCTCATGCGCTCGGCGGCCCGCCGCTCGTCGAAACCGAGCTCGAGGCCCGAGGCGGAGGTCAGATCGAAGCCGATGGTGAACGAGCACAGGCCGGGCAAGGCGCGCGCCGCCACCGCGGTGATGGCGCCGGTGTCCATGCCCCCGGAAAGATAGGCGCCGACCGCCACGTCGCTCACGAGCTGCCGCCTCACCGCGGCGAGGAAGGCCTCGTCGAGCCGCTCGAGCAGTCGCTCCCCGTCCTCCCCGCCGTCGGCGAAGGCGAAATCCCAATAGCGCCGCGTGCGGATCGCGCCGGCGGCGGAAATCTCCATGAGCGTTCCCGGCGGCAGCAGCCGCACGCCGCGAAACAGCGTGCGGTCGGTGAAGAAGTTCTGGAAGGTCAGGTATTCCGCCAGCCCCTCGACATCGAGCGCCGGCGCGAGCGCGCCGTGCGCGAGCAGCGCCTTGATCTCCGAGGCGAACAGGAACGCGGCGCCGACCTGGGCATAGTAGAGCGGCTTGACGCCGTAGCGATCGCGCGCGAGCAGGAGGCGCCGTTCGCGTCGATCCCAGAGCACGAAAGCGAAAATGCCGTTGAACCGCTCGATCGCCTTCGGCCCCCATGCGGCCAAAGCCTCCAGCACCACTTCGGTGTCGGAGGCGGTGCGGAAGCGATGCCCGCGCGCGACGAGCTCGCCCCGCAGCTCGCGGAAATTGTACACCTCGCCGTTATAGGCGATGACGTACCGGCCGTCGGCGCTGGTCATCGGCTGCGCGGCGGCCGCGCTCAGGTCGATGATCGCAAGCCGCCGGTGCCCGAGCCCGAAGGCGTCGTCGGTGAAATAGCCCTCGCCGTCCGGCCCGCGATGCGCGAGCATGCGCGCCATGCGCCGCAGCACCGCGGCCGCCGCCGGCCGGCCGTCGACATGCAAGCACCCGGCAATGCCGCACATCAGCGTTTGCGGGCGATCACGGCGATGCCCGCCTCCTCGATCCGCTCGCGCTCGACCTCGAGCGCGAGCTCGTCGCACCAGGCGCGCACTTCGTCCGGGGTATGGCGGTGCGCATTCTTCGGCGCGAACCAGTCGAAATTGATGTGGTTCATCTCCTCGAGCGAGAAGTCCGGCCGATAAAAGGCCTTGAGCACGTGCCAGTAGAACAGGCGCTGCAACTTGATGCGGCCGGCGGGAATGTCCAGCAGCTCGATGCGTTCCGGGACGTCGATGTCGATGTCGAGCTCGCCCAGCGCCCGGCCGAGCTTGGTGAGCGGCATCATCGCCTGCCAGCCCTGCGCCGGCGTCATCGTCTGCAGCTTGGCGCGGATGTAATCATCGGTGAATTCCCGCACCGGCCCCTTCTTGCGATAAACGTAGAACAGAAAACGGCCGCCCGGCTTCAAGGGCCGCGCCAGCGCCGCCATCGCCGCCCGCGTGTCGTCGGTATGATGGAGCACGCCTTCGGCGAACACCAGGTCGACCGCCTGCGCCGGCAATGGCAACCGCATCAGATCGGCCTGCATGAACGCGCCGGACAAGCCGCGCTCGGCAAAGCGGCTCCTGGCGACATCGACCGCGGCCGAGACGTCCACGCCGAGATAACGCACCCGGTGCAGCACCGGTTCGAACAGCGCGAGCGCCGAGGCCGCCGCGCCGCAGCCGGCATCGAGCAGGATCGGACGGCTGCTGGTCGCGAACAGCCAGGGCGCGGCGGCCACGTCGCCGTATTTCTCGCGCAGCCAATCCGTGAGGAATCGCAGCGGCGCGCCTTCGAAGGTCTCCCGCTTCACCCATTTGAAGGCAAAGGCGTCGCGCGTCTGCGCCTGCGCCGAGGACACCGCACCGCCCGCCCGCAGGATGCCCTCGCGCATCGTCAACCGACAGCCCTGCACGTCGACGCTGCCGCCCTCCTCCGGCAGCGGGACGCCGAGCAGCTCCGCGAGCCACGCGCGAGCCTCAGGCGGCGCGCGCCACGTCTCTGATGCAGTCGGCGACATAACGGTAATCGTCTTCGGTCATGCGGTTGTGGAGCGGAAGCGCCATGCTGTGATGCGTGCAGTCGCGAGCGGCGGGAAAGTCGTCCGGCGCGTAACCGAACCGGCGGCGATAATAGTCCAGCATGTGCACCGCATGCGTGCCCGGCCGCGTCGCCACCCCGCGCTCGTGCAGGCGCGCCATCAGCTCGTTGCGCGGCAGCGGCGCCCGCAGCGGATCCACATAGGTGACGTAGGCCTGCCAGGCGTGACGGCCGTCCGCCGGCGGCTCGGGATGCCGCAGCCAGGCCAGATCGGCGAGCGCCTCGCGGTAGAAGCGCGCCCCGCGCTCGCGCTCGGCGATGAAACGATCAAGCTTGCCGAGCTGCACCAATCCGATCGCCGCCTGAACGTCGGTCATGCGGTAGTTGAAACCGAGTTCGTCGAATGCCGGCAGCAGATAGGGTTGCGCGCCCGCATGGCGGGCCTCCTCGGGCACCGCGGCGCCGTGGTTGCGCAGGCGGTTGGCCTTTTCGGCGAGGCGCGCGCTGCGGGTGGTGAGCATGCCCCCCTCGCCGGTGGTCACCGACTTGCGCGGGTGGAACGAAAAGCAGCCGACCTCCCCCAGGCCGCCGGCCGGCGTGCCGCGGTATTCGGCGCCGGCGGCGCAGGCGGCATCCTCGACGATCGCCACCTCGGCCGGCACGGCGCGGCGCAGCGCATCCATGTCCGCGCAAAGGCCGAAGAGATGCACCGCCATCACGGCGCGGGTGCGCGGCGTCAGGCGAGCGACGACGGAGCCCACGTCGAGATTGAAGGTCGTGCGGTCGACGTCGCACAGCACCGGGGTGGCGCCGCAATAAAGCACCGCATTGGCGCTCGCGACCCAGGTGAACGACGGCACGATCACCTCGTCGCCCGGCCCGATGTCGAGAGCGGCAAGCGCCAGGTGCAGAGCCGTCGTGCAGCTCGTGGTGGCGAGCGCGTGGGGCACGCGGTGGCGCGCCGCGAAGGCCTGCTCGAATGCCGCGACCTTCGGCCCCTGCGTCAGCCAACCCGAGGCGAGCGGCTCGCGCAGGGCGAGCCATTCCTCCTCTCCCGTCGCCGGCAGGGCGATCGGCACGGTCCGCTTCGTGGATAGCTGCATCGCGATTTCCCGCCGCGACGGCGCGCGGCTATTCGGCCGCGCGCGCGCGCCGCAGCGCGACCTCCTCCATGTGTGCGCGGCGCCAGGCGATCAGCCGTTTCAGGCCTTCCTCGAGCGGGATCGCGGCCTCGAAGCCGATCTCGGATTTGGCGCGGGCGGTACTGCCGATGCGGTTGCGCACCAGAGTTGCCTGGCTGCGCGGCGCGTAGCGCACGCTCTGCCGCGAGCCGGTGAGAGCGATGAGCAGTTCGGCGATCTCCCTGAGCGAGGTGCGCCTGCCCGTTCCGATATTGTAGAAACGATCGACGCTGTCGGCCTTCATCGCACAGATATTGGCGCGGGCGCAATCTTCCACCGCCACGAAATCGAAGGCTTCCGAACCGTCGCCGAACACCGTCGGTCCCTCGCCGCGATCGATCGCGTCGAGCATTTTCATGATCACGGCGATATAGGCGCCGCGATAGTCCTGACGCGGACCATACACGTTCATGTAGCGCAGGCCGACATAGTTGAGCCCGTAGCGGTGATGGAAGGCGCGCAGCATGGCCTCGCCGCAGATCTTCGTGGCGCCGTAAAAATTCTTGTTGTTGAACGGATGGTCCTCGGTCATCGGCTCTTCGACGGCGTCGCCGTAAACGGAGGCGGAAGAGGAATAGATCAGCCGTTTCACGCCGCGGGCCACGCAGGCCTCCATGACGTTGAACGTGCCGCGCACGTTGACGTCGAAGGCCGCGCGCGGGAATTCATGGCACTGCAGCAGCCAGAGCGCGGCAAAGTGGAACACGCCGTCGACGCCCGCGAGCGCCGCGTGCAGGATATCGCTGTGCAGGATGTCGCCGCCCGCCTCGAAAATCTTCACGCGCGGGTCTTTCAGTGCGGCCTGCAGGTTCTCCGCGGTCCCGCGCGTGAAATTGTCGTAAACCACGATCCTTGCGACCTCTTCGCGCGTCAGCAGGTCGACCGTGTGCGAGCCGATGAGCCCGGCCCCGCCGATCACCGCAAGGGTTTTTCCGCGTATGTCCATGTCATTCAACCAGTTCGAGACCGCCTGCCGTCTTGCGATAGCGCTCGCCCGTGCGCGGACAGACGAGATCGGGACCCAACCGCTCGCCGGCGCGGCTGACCCAGCCGATCGCGCGGGCGGGCACGCCGACCACGAGCGCGAAGTCGGCGACGTCCCGCGTCACCACCGTGCCGGCTCCGACGAAGCAGTATTTGCCGAGGACCACTCCGCACAAAATCGTCGCATTGGCGCCGATCGTCGCGCCGCGGCCCACGCGCGTCGGTCTGAATTCCGCCTTGCGCGAGACGTGGGCGCGCGGATTGAGGACATTGGTGAACACGCAGCTCGGGCCGCAGAACACCTCGTCCTCGAGCGTCACCCCCTGGTAGACGCTCACGTTGTTCTGGATCTTGCAATTGTCCCCGACCCGCACGCCCGGTCCGATCATGACGTTCTGCCCGATGACGCAATGGCGCCCGATCACCACATCGCCCAAGACGTGGGAAAAATGCCAGATCCTGGTTCCTTGCCCGATGCTGACCGGGTCGTCCACATAGGCGCTGGCATGGATCGCCACCCCCGGAAAGCGCGGATCTTCGCGCATCTGCGACGTCATGATGCCGAACGGCTTGCGAGGAAGGGATGGCGGCTGCCGGCGTGCGGATTGATCGGCAGCGTGCGAAACGCGGACACCATGGCGACGGCCGGACGCACCTCGTCGAGACCGAAGCCGCGTCCCGCCAGGATCTCCTCGTAGCTGCGGGTATGGAGATCGGCAAAGCCGTCGGAAAATTCGATCTCCTGCCCGTCGACGGTAATCGAACGATAGGTCGAGCGTCCGTCGCCCGCGCGTTCCGGTATGTCGTATCGGTTGATGGAAAGAAACCACCGCACCTTGGCGCGGCCGCATTCCAGATAGCCGGCGGCGCGGTCGCGCTCCCGCAGATGCGCGACGCTCATCTCGACCGGGCCGAATAGGTGGATCAGCATGTCGAAGAAATGCACGCCGATATTGGTGGCAATCCCGCCGGATTTGGCTTCGTCGCCTTTCCATGACGTGTGGTACCAGCGTCCGCGCGGCGCGATGTAGGTCAGATCCACCGCGAATTCATTCTTGGGCGACGCCGCGATCCGCTCCTTCAAGGCGACCACCGCGGGATGCAGACGAAGCTGCAGGATGGTCGCGATCCGGCGCCCGGTGTCGCGCTCGATCTCCGCCAAACCGTCGATATTCCACGGATTGAGCACCAACGGCTTTTCGCAAATGGCGTCGGCGTTCGAACGCAGGGCGAAACGGCAATGCGCATCGTGCAGGTAGTTCGGCGAACAGATCGAGACGAAGTCGATGCGCTGCCCGCGGCGGCGCAGCTTGTCGATGTGGCGGTCGAAACGCTCGAATTCGACGAAAAAATGCGCGTCCGGAAAATAGCTGTCGATCACGCCAACGGAATCATTGGGATCGAACGCCACGACGAGCTCCCCGCCGATTTCCTTGATGGCTTTCATGTGGCGCGGGGCCACGTAGCCGGCGGCGCCGATCAACGCGAAGGTGGGTGTCCGCTGCATCGGTCGATCGACCTCCCTGATTTCGGGCATGCTACCGCACTGCGGGTGACTCGGTCGCCACCCGCGCCTCCTTGCTCGCGCCGGAACGGCGCCCTGCGCGACGCGGCTAGGCTGCCGCGAGCAGGCTTGCGTCGAGCGTCACGCGGACCTTGCGGCCGAGGAGCTCGAGCAGAATAGCGACACGCTCGCCGTCGGTGACGCCCTCGAACAGGCCGAGACAGTCGCAAAACGCGCCGTCGAGCACGCGCACGCGCGTCCCCGGCCGCAAGCGCGACCCGGCGGCGAACCGGACAAAACCGCGCTCGTCCTGGTGCGCGCGCAATTGCTCGATCACGCCGTCCGGCACCGGCGCCGGCACGTCGCCGTTGCATACCAGGCGCACGACCCCGATGGTCGACGAAATGGCGCGCCAAGGCTGCGCTGTCATGTCCACGGCGACGAACAGATAGCGCGGGAACAGCGGCGCCGCCGTCATCTCGATTTTGCGCGCGTGCCGCCGGCGTTTCAGATAACGCGGCAGATAGGTGGCAAAACCCTGCCGCTCGAGATGGTGCGCCGCCTTGCTCTCCGCATGCGGCCGCGTATGCACCACGTACCAGCGCGCGCCAGCGCCAAGGTTCACGACGCGGCCTCCCGTTGTTCGCCCGCGCGCAGGCCCAGGAGATCGGGCGCGAGCACGCGCTCGCTGCCCACCTGCGCGACGGCAGCATCCCATGCCTCGCCGGCGGCGCTGAGCGCGGTGATGATCGCGGCGTCAAACGGTTCGGCGACCGTCGCGAACGAAGTGACGACCGGCAGGCCCAGGAAATGGCGCGTCGTCGCCCGGGGATCCACGACCGCGACGATTTGCACGTCGGTCTCCAAGGCACACAGCGCCGCGATCTCGGCAAGATCGGAGAGACCGACCAGCACCACGCGCGCGAACCCGCGCGCACGCGCGGCCCGAAACAGTTCGGCGCATTCGGATCTTGCCCGCCGGAAGAAATGAAAGGACGACGCGAGGTACTCGGCGGTCAGCCGCGATTTTTCCGCGAAACCTTCCGGCGTCAGATAATACGTATAGCGCCGGACCGGCGCCTGCTTGACCTTGATGAGCCCCTTTTTGATGCAGCGCCTGAGATAGGCGTTCACCAGACCGAGCGCGATCCCCAGTTCGGACGCGAGCCGGCGCTGCGAGCGCCCGCCGTCGCGCTCCACCGAATGCAGCAGACCCATCATGATGCGGGCCTGCTCTTCCTCCCTACCCTTGGCCGAGGTCAGCATTCTCCGTCCCTCGGAACCACCCATACGTCGTTCACGCCGTGAACGTCAAGCCGCATGGCCGCGGCGCCCATGCGAAGCGGATCTCTATGTCGTTGTAATTACTTACTTTTTTCATTCCGGCGCAGGCCGGCGACTTGGCTTGGGCACTCGGCTTGGACACTCGGCTTGGACATGGGCGGCGGCGCGGGACCGCCGGCCCGCCGTGCCGGCGAATTTCGTCGGGGTATCGCCGAGCTGTTCAGGCGCCTTGGTGTTCGAGCCAGGCCTGAAACATCAGCACGTCCCACAGCGGATACTGCCAATTGCGCCGGCCCGAGAGATGCTGGCGCCATCGTTCGCGGACCGGCGCCGGATCGAGGAAGCCTTCCCGCCGGAGCCGCTCCTCGGCAAGCAGCGCCTCGGCCCAGTCCCTGAGCGGCCCGCGCAGCCAGTGGTCGATCGGCACGCCGAACCCCATCTTGGGCCGCGCCACGAGCGCGCGCGGCACGTGACGGTCGAGCAGTCGGCGCAGAAGCCATTTGCCCTCCCCCGCGCGGGTCTTCATCGACAGCGGCAGCCGCCAGGCGAATTCGACCACGCGGTGGTCGAGCAGCGGCACGCGCGTCTCGAGGCTCACGGCCATCGCCGCGCGATCCACCTTCACCAGAATGTCGTCGGGCAGATAAGTGAGGCCGTCGAGATACATCATGCGGTGTTCGAATTCGGCGCAGGCGAGCCAGGCGGCCGCATCCGTAACGGGCGTCGGCGGCTCCTCGGCGCCGAGCACGAGTCGCGCCGGATCCTCCCAGTGCGACACCAGCCGCAGATAGATCGCCTCGGGCCCCTCCGCGGCAACGAGACCGGCAAGCTTGTGCAGCTTGTCGCCGGGGTTCGCGTAGCGCAGCCGCCGCGGCAGCAACGGACCCGCCAGCGCGAACATCCGGTTCCAACCGGCAGGCGAGATCCCGGTCATGAGCGCGGCCGCCGCGCGGCGAACCGGCCGCGGCAGACGGCCGACGCGGCGCCACAGCGTCATCGTCCAGAAATAGCGGTTGTAGCCGCCGAAAAGTTCGTCGCCGCCGTCGCCCGAGAGCGACACCGTCACCTGCCGGCGGGCGAGACGCGCGACGAGATGGGTCGGCAGCTGCGATGAATCGGCGAAGGGCTCGTCGTAGAGGCGCGGCAATTGCGGAACGACGTCCATTGCCTCGCGCGGCGTCAGCGTGAGTTCGGTGTGATCGGTGCCGAGGTGGCGCGCCACGGCCCGGGCGTGCCGCGCCTCGTTATATTCGTCCTCGCGGAAACCGATGGTGAAGGTCTTCACCGGCCGCGCCGATTGCGCCTGCATCAGCGCGACCACCGTGGAGGAGTCGATGCCGCCGGAAAGGAACGCGCCCACGGGCACGTCGGCGACCATCTGTCCGGCGATGCTCCGTCGCAGCAGCCGCTCGAGCTCGTCGACCGCCTCCTCCGCGCTGCCCGCGAAGGGATCGCGCAGGCCGCATTGCGCCGCCGCCTGCAGCGACCAATAGGCGGTGACCGGTGCCTGCGCGGCGGCGGGCACCGCGAACTCAACATACGAGCCCGGCGGCAGCTTCCAGACGTTTTCGTAGATCGTCCACGGCGCGGGCACGTAGTTGTGGCGCATGAACAGTGCGAGTGCGCGCCGCTCGATGCGGGCCTCGAAGCCGGGAAACGCCCTCAGCGCCTTCAGTTCCGAGGCGAACACCAGCGCCTCGCGGGCGCGGCCGTAATAGAGCGGCTTTTCCCCCATGCGGTCGCGCGCAAGCGTGAGCACGCGCGCCGTCCGATCCCAGGCGGCGATGGCGAACATGCCCACGCTCTTCTTCAGCGTCGCCTCGATCCCCCAGGCCTCGAAGCCGGCAAGCAGCGTCTCGGTGTCCGCATGACCGCGCCAGCGCGGCGCCGCGCCCGCCGCCGCCAGTTCCTCGCGCAATGCGAGATGATTGTAGATCTCGCCGTTGAACGAGACCACGTACCGTCCGCTCGCCGAGATCATCGGCTGACTGCCGGCGGGCGAGAGTTCCAGGATGGAAAGCCGCCGATGCGCCAGCGCCACGCCGTTTGCTTCGTCGACCCATAGGCCGCTCTCGTCCGGGCCGCGGTGGGCGAGCGTGTCGGCCATGCGCCGCGCCACCTGTTGGAGCGGCGCCGGCAAGCGCGAAGGCGCAAGAAACCCTGTCACGCCGCACATCGGGGGCCTTACCCGGCTGGGCGGCGAGGGGCCATCGCAGCCGCTGTCGTCACCTGGTTCCTTCCGCGATCCGCATGCGCGGACCGCCCGCAAGAACAACGAACCCTCATCACGCCTTCCCGCTCCTTTGCCCCGCCCGCGCCCGCCCCGCGCGGGCAAGGCAGGCGCCGCGGCGCGGCCCGAGGAGGGTTGCGCCCGAGCGAACGGGCCGGGCGCCGCCGTCGCGGATGCGCGGGTCGCCAAGGGTCCCCGCCTCCGCTCCATGTCCCCGCCTCCGCTCCATTAGGCAATATTCTTATCCGAAAACCCAGACCCCGCGGCCTCCGTCGCCCCCGCCGCGCGCCG
>JADGGK010000088.1 GCA_019689975.1 Pseudolabrys sp. | reverse complement strand
GCCCGAGTGACGCGAGGGCGAAGCAATCGGGGCCGACCCGCGAAAGCGCGCGAAGCGCGGCAAGCCGGACGAATATTTTCAGGCGAATATAGTGATATAGTGGCGCGCGATTGCTGCACAGTCGCCGCGGGTCTCCTCGCCATGGCCATTTCGGTTCAATGTGACCGGAACCTGCTCTCGGTCCCGTGCGCGTTGCGTGCCGCGGCGACCGCCTTTCTGCTGACCGTTTTCGTCGCGCTGGCGCCGGCGCGCGCGGACGAGCTCAGGACGCTCGAGATCGCGACCCGCACCGGCGTCCATGTCTTCGCGGTCGAGATCGCCGATACCGAGCCGGAGCGCGAGCGGGGGCTGATGTACCGCCGCTCGCTGCCGGACGGCCAGGGCATGTTGTTCGACTTCCATCGCGAGCAGGAGGTCGGATTCTGGATGAAGAACACCTATATTCCCCTCGACATGATCTTCATCCGCGGCGACGGGACCATCCTGCGCATCGCCGAGAACACCGAGCCGCTGTCGACGCGGCTCATACCCTCGGGCGGACCGGTGCGCGCCGTGCTCGAGGTCAAGGCCGGCACCGCGCGCAAATTCGACATCCGGGCCGGCGACCGTGTGGCCTTTCCGATCTTCCGGCCGCAATGAGCCCTTGCTTGCCCGAGGCCGCGCGGCCGTGTAATCCCGCCGGCGCGGCAGGGACCCGGCCGCGGTCGGGGCGTAGCGCAGCCCGGTAGCGCATCTGCTTTGGGAGCAGAGGGTCGCAGGTTCGAATCCTGCCGCCCCGACCATCCCGCCCGCCGGCACCGTCATCGCGAGGCGGCGCGCGTCAATCGGCGCTGCCACGCCTGAGGTCGGCCTCGATCAGCAGCCTGCCGCCGCCGGTGAAGCGGGCGCGATAGACCTGCAGGTTCTCCATCACCCGCATGACGTAATTGCGCGTCTCCGACAGCGGAATGCGCTCGACCCAGTCGATCGGATCGACGCTCGGATCGCGCGGATCGCCATAGGCGGCGATCCATTGCCGCACGCGGCCGCGACCGGCATTGTAGCCGGCGAAGGTGAGGATGTAGGAGCCGTTATAGCCCATGAACAGATTGGCGAGTTCGGCCGCGCCCATCTGCATGTTGTAGACCGGATCGCTGAGGAGCCGCGCGCGGTCATAGGTCGCCTTGAAGCGGCGCGCGGTGTCGATCGCGGCCTCGGGCGTGACCTGCATCAGGCCCATGGCATGGGCCGGCGAGACGACCTTCTGGTTGAAGTGACTCTCCTGCCGCGCCACGGCATAGGCGACCGCGGGGTCGATCGGCGGGGCGATGGGCCGGTAGTCGGGCAGGCCGACGGTCGGGAAGGCGAAATACTCGAGCGGCAGGCCGCGCGCATAGGCCTCCTCGCCGAGCAGCGCCATGGCGCGGCCGTCGCCGTGGCGGAACGCCACCTCCGCAAGCTCGGCAAGGCCCGCGACATCGCTGCCGCTGGTGCCGAGCTCGGCATAGATGGCGGCGACGAGGTCGCGCTCGTCGAGCGCATAGAGCAGCTTGACCGCGCGCACGATCTCGAGCCGCGCCAGCGTGCGTCGCTCCGCGGGCGAGATCGGCGGCGGGCCGCGTAGGCCGAGCTCGGTGAGGCCGAGCCGCGCGCGGGCGAGCTGGCCGTAATAGGTCGCGGTATAGGCGGCCGCCGCCTCGTAGAAACGGCGCGCGCGCGCGGCCTCGCCCAGCGCCTCGGCGGCGCGGCCCTGCCAGTAGCCCGCACGCGAGAGCCCGTGCGGCGTGCCGTTCACCTTGCCGATCTCGCCGAACAGGCTTGCGGCGGTGCGGGGATCGTTGAGGAAACGCAGCGCGATCCAGCCGGCGGTGAAGAACTTGTCGCCGCGGAAGAAGGGTTTGTCCGGCATCACCGCCTCGACCGCGAGGCGATAGGCGGTGTGCGCATCGCCGCGGTCGAGCAGCGCGCGCACCAGGATGCGCCGCTCCTGCCACCAGGCATCGGCGCCGAAGGCCTGCTCCGCGCGCGGCGCGGCGAGCACGAGGCGGGCGGCCTCCTCGATTCTGTTCTCGCGCCGCAGCCATTGCGCGCGCGCGAAGGCATAGCCCGCCTCGCGCTGCGCGTCCGCGGGCACCGCATCGAGCAGCGCCTTGGCGTTGCGCGCGTGCCGGATCACCGCCGCCCAGGCGCGCGCCAGCGCCACTTCCGCGCCGCCGAGGCGCTCGGCCGCGCGCAGGCCGGCCTGCGTGTCCTCCTCGTAGAAGCGCCGGTCCATGCGCGCCTTGTGGTCGGCGCGCGTGAGCAGATCCCCGAAGGTGGCAAGCACGCGCGCCTCGACGTCGTCCGAACAGTCCTCATTGCGCCAGGCCTCGCGCACCAGCGCGGCCGCACCGGCGCGATCGCCGGCATCGCGCAGCGCGCGCGCGAGCGCGTAGCGCCCCTTGGCGGTCAGCGGCGCGCGCGCGGCGAAGAAGGCGCGCACGGTCGCATCGTCGGCGCGATCGTTCCACAGCGCCGCCTCGGCGCGCTTGCGGAACAGCGTCACGTGCGGCCAGGACGGATTGGCGGTGATGAAATCGAGATAGCGGCGGAAACCGGGATCGCCGCTGTCGCTGCGCAGGATCGCCCATTCCGCGAGCTTGCGCGCGAGCGGATCGGCGATGCCGCGTTCGGCCGCCTCCGCCTCGGCCTCGCGCCCCTTGCGCAAGGCCTCGAACAGGCGCTTGAGCGTCTGGAGATCCGCCGCCGGGGTCGACTCGGTGGCGGCGAGCGCGAAGGAATTGCCGGCCGGATGCGGCGGCTGCAGCAGCCGGGAGGGCGCGAAGGATGCGCCGGGCAGGCCGAGGCTCGCCGTGACCGGCGGCGGCAGACTCGCCGGCCGCGGCGCCGGCCGCGGCCGCGGCAGCGGCACGGGGAGGGACGCGACGGCGGTCTTCTTCTTTCGGGTCGGCGGCAGTCTGACCGCGGCTTTCCCGGCGGTGGCGGAGCCCTGGGTCCCGAGCGGATGCGCGGTGGGCCTTGCCTTGGTGTTCGTCGTCTCGGCCGCGAATGCGCAGGCCCCGGCGCCTAGGGCCCATGCGCCGCAGGCGAAGATCAAAAACCAGCGCGATCGGCGTTGCATTGTCCGGCTCATCAGCCCTCCGCCAGTCCTGCCTGCGACTCCGGCATGCGCTCCGGCCCCGGCGGGCCGACTCAGCGCGCCGCCGCCCGAGGCCCATTAGGCCAGACCGGTTGAGAAAGCGTACCCCCTTCGGCTACGCGCTCCCCATATTTCCGGCACCCCGACTCACGGGCGATCCCGGGGCAAGCGCGCGACCTTCCCCCGCGCTCGCCGCGCCCGCAGGCATCTCTGCCCGCCTGTCCTCGCCGGCCGGCACGATCCGACCGACGAGAGGGGCAGGCACGAGGCGGCGATCGGACTTGCCCGGATCGCAGCGCATCAGGCTAGCGTGAAAAGGCGGGCGAAAGCAGGGCGACACCGGGTTCCCCTTGCTCGCGCCTTGCCGGGCGCTGCGGCCGAGGGCTTTCATGCCCCGCCGCGAAGCGATATTGATGGGACTTCGGCCGCCCGGCGCGGGTCAGCGTCGCGGCGCAGGACCAGCAGAGCGGGGCGCCGCGCCGCGGACGGCCCCCGAAGGGAGAGGGCCGTCATGGCCGCCAAGACGCGCTTCAGGGGATCCTTCACCGCGCTCGTGACGCCGTTCAAGAACGGCGCGCTGGACGAACGCGCCTTCCGCGAGCTGGTCGAATGGCAGATCGCCGAGGGCACGCACGGCCTGGTGCCGGTCGGCACCACGGGCGAGAGCCCGACGCTGTCGCATGACGAGCACAAGCAGGTGGTCGAATGGTGCGTCGAGCAGGCGCGCGGCCGCGTGCCGGTCATCGCCGGGGCCGGCTCCAATTCGACCGCCGAGGCGATCGATCTTGCCCGGCACGCGGAAAAGGCGGGCGCCGACGCGGTGCTGGTCGTCACGCCCTATTACAACAAGCCGACGCAAGAGGGGCTCTACCAGCACTACAAGGCGATCAACGACGCCATCGGCATTCCCATCATCATCTACAACATTCCCGGCCGCTCGGTGATCGACATGTCGGTCGACACGATGAAGCGGCTCTACGAGCTCAGCAACGTCGCCGGGGTAAAGGACGCCACCGCCAACATGACGCGCGTCACGCAGCAGCGCGCGGCGCTCGGGCCCGATTTCAACCAGCTTTCGGGCGAGGACGCGACCGCGCTCGGTTTCATGGCGCATGGCGGCCACGGCTGCATCTCGGTGACCTCGAACGTGGCCCCGCGCCTGTGCGCCGAATTCCAGACCGCCTGTCTGCGGGGTGATTTTGCCGCCGCGCTGGCGCTGCAGGACAAGCTCGCGCCGCTGCACATCAATCTTTTCATCGAGACGAGCCCGGCGCCGGTGAAATACGCGCTTTCGCTGCTCGGCAAATGCGCCAATGTCCTGCGCCTGCCCATGGTGCCGGCGAGCGAGAAGGCGCAGGCCGCCGTGCGCGCGGCCATGGTGCATGCCGGCCTCATCAACTAGGATCGGCCCATGGCCTTCCTCGAGGATTTCAAGAAATTCGCCCTGCGCGGCAATGTCGTCGATCTCGCCATCGGCGTCATCATCGGCGCCGCCGTCGGCGCCATCGTCAACTCGCTCGTCGGCGACATCATCATGCCGCTGATCGGCGCCGTCAGCGGCGGACTGGATTTCTCCAACTACTTCATCCCGCTTTCCCCCAAGGTCACGGCGACGACGCTTGCTGAGGCAAAAAAGCAAGGTGCAGTGTTAGCTTGGGGAAATTTCCTCACCATCGTGCTTAACTTTATAATCATTGCCTTCGTGCTGTTTCTGGCGATCCGCGCCATGGGACGGCTGATGGCCAGGGAGGCGCAGAGGCCGCCGCCGCCGTCGCGAACCGAGGAACTGCTGAGCGAAATCCGCGATCTGTTGCGGTCGCGCTGACGGTTGGCCCGCATGGCTGGCAAGACCGAGCGCCGCATCAAGGTGGTCGCCGACAACCGCCGGGCGCGGTTCAACTACGAGATCAACGAGGTGTTCGAGGCCGGCATCGCGCTCACCGGCAGCGAGGTCAAATCGCTGCGCGCGGGCAAGGCGACCATCGCCGAAGCCTATGCCGATGCCCGCGCGGGAGAGATCTGGCTCGTCAATTGCAACATCCCGGAATATCCGCAGGCCGGGCGCTTCAATCACCCGCCCAAGCGGCGGCGCAAGCTGCTGCTGCATCGACGGCAGATCGACCGCCTGGCCGGGGCGGTCGAGCGCGAGGGCATGACGCTGGTCCCGCTCAAGCTCTACTTCAACGAGAAGGGCCGCGCCAAAATCGAACTCGCGCTTGCGCGCGGCCGAAAGTTGCATGACAAGCGCGAAGCGCTGAGGAAGCGCGCCTGGGAGCGCGAGCGCGGGCGGCTGATGCGGGCCAAGGGATAGGGTGGGACCTCCGGCGGCGGGGCGGCGTTCCGCCTTCCGCCCCGTCCGCGATGGCGGAGCACGACCGTCGCAAATTGCGGAGCCTGAACCATGGTGGTGCCGACCAAGTTCGATCATTGCGTGATCCACGTTTCCGATTGGGAGCGATCGAACCGGTTCTATGTGGAGGTCATGGGTGCCGCGCTGGTGCCGCGGCCGATCGGTTACGCCTATCGGTTCGGCGAGCAGCAGCTCAACGTGCACGGGCCCGGCGTGAGGCCCGCGGAGGTCGCGCGGCTGCCGGTCATGCCGGGCAATAGCGACCTCTGCTTCGAATGGGACGGCCCGATCGAGGCCGCGATCGCGCATCTGAAGGCGCACGGCGTCGCCGTCGAGCGCGGTCCTCTCGAACGCTTCGGCGCCAAGGGCGCCGGCACCAGCGTCTATTTTCGCGATCCCGACGGATCGTTGATGGAATTCATCAGCTACGGAGGCCGCTCATGACCGACGCGCCCGGCCGGCACGACCCGACCGTGCTTCCGCCCGATCTCCCCGTCCCGCAGGACGACGGCGCCGCCGCTCATTTGCCGGGGCTCGCCGTGCCGGACATCGCCCTGCCGGCGACCGTGGGGCCGCCGGTGAGCCTCGCCCGGCTCGGCGGCCGCAGCGTACTTTATATCTATCCGCGCACCGGCGTGCCGGGGGTCGACATGCCGCCGGGCTGGAACGACATCCCCGGGGCGCGCGGGTGCACGCCGCAGGCCTGCGGCTTCCGCGACCATTACGCCACGCTGCGATCGCTCGGCGTCGCCCATGTCTTCGGCCTGTCGACCCAGGACACCGCCTATCAGCGGGAGGCGGCCACGCGCCTGCATCTGCCCTTCGCGCTGCTCTCGGATGCGACGCTCGCCTTCGCGCGCGCGTTGCGGCTGCCCACCTTTTCCGTCGCCGGCATGACGCTCCTCAAGCGCATGGCCTGGATCCTCGAGGACGGCAGGATCGTCAAGGTCTTCTACCCGGTATTTCCGCCCGACCGGAATGCGGCCGAGGTGGTCGCCTGGCTGCAGGCGTCGAGATAGGCACGGATCGCCGCGATCACCTCGTCGAACATTGCCGGCGTGAGCACGCCCGTGCTCGTATTGTAGCGCGAGCAGTGATAGCTCGCGAACAGCGTCGGGCCGGGCAGCGCGTAGCGGCCGCCGTGGCGGAACGGCGCGAGGGATGTCCGCACGCCGAGCGCGGCGAGAACGCTGTCGTGCGCGATGCGCCCGAGCGCGAGGATCGCGGCGAGCCGCGGCATCTCGGCGATGTTTGCGGCGAGGAAAGGCCGGCACGCGGCGATCTCGGCCGGCGTCGGCCGGTTCTCCGGCGGCACGCAGCGCACGGCATTGCTGATGCGGCAGTCGACGAGGTGGAGCCCGTCGTCCGCGCGCGCGCCGTAGCGTCCGCGCGCAAAGCCGTGGCGCAGGAGCGTCGCGTAGAGCAGATCGCCGGCATAGTCGCCGGTGAAGGGACGTCCGGTGCGGTTGGCGCCCTTCAGGCCGGGTGCAAGGCCCACGATCAGCAGCCGCGCCTCACGCGGCCCGAAGCTCGGAACCGGCGCGTTGAACCAGGCAGGCTCCTGTCGGCGCAAGCCCCGGCGGAATGCCGCAAGTCGCGGGCAGCGCGGACAGTTCCGCCCGGGCTCGGCGGCGTCCATCGCGCCTCGTCAATCGAAGGAATCGTCGTCGTCCGTCGGGGCGCCGCGCACCGGCGCCGGCGGACGCTGCAGGAATTGCGGGGTGTGGGCGCCGGCGCGTTCCTCGCGCGGCCCGCGGGTTTCGCGCCCCGCGCGCTCGGAGGGATCGCGTCCGATCTTCGCTTGCAGTTCCACGATGTCGAGGAACACGTCGGCCTGCCGGCGCAATTCGTCCGCCACCATGGGCGGTTGGGTCGACACCGTGGAGACGACCGTCACGCGCACGCCGCGCCGTTGCATGGCCTCGACCAGCGAGCGGAAATCCCCGTCGCCGGAGAACAGCACCATGTGGTCGATGTGCTCGGCGATTTCCATCGCGTCAACCGCAAGCTCGATGTCCATGTTGCCCTTGACCTTGCGGCGGCCGGTCTGATCGACGAACTCCTTCGTGGCTTTGGTGACGACGGAGTAGCCGTTGTAATCGAGCCAATCGATGAGCGGACGGATCGAGGAATATTCCTGATCCTCGATCACCGCCGTGTAGTAGAAGGCGCGCAACAGATAGCCGCGCGACTGGAATTCGCGCAAAAGCCGCTTGTAGTCGATGTCGAAGCCGAGGGACTTGGCCGTGGCGTAAAGATTGGCTCCATCAATGAACAACGCGATTTTCTCGCCCTGGACGCTCATGCTCACTTCTCGCTCTGCCGGCAACCGGGTGGTCGTGCGAACGGCGAAGATGCGCCCGGGCGCACGCAGCCCGCAGCGGCGGTTGCTCCGGTCGTCCGCGATGGTTCACGACGCACGCCAAATTCGTTGCCATTGACGCAATCACGCCGTTGCCGGGTAAAGCGAGCCCCGGACGGCCTGCTTGCGGGTCCTGTGCGTAACAGAGCCTTGCGGCCAAACCAAGACAAAATGCTTGAATATCCCACATGCAAAGGATACCTAGAGCGCGTCCTGCGAACCGAGTTCCCTTGAAGGAGCCGTGCGCCCATGGCCCGCGTCACCGTTGAAGACTGCATCGACAAGGTTGAGAATCGTTTCGAGCTCGTCCTGCTGGCGAGCCACCGGGCACGCATGATCTCGTCCGGCGCGCAGATCACCGTGGAGCGGGACAACGACAAGAACCCCGTGGTGGCGCTGCGCGAGATCGCCGAGACGACGGTGTCGCCCGAGGACCTCAAGGAGGACCTCATCCACTCGCTGCAGAAATATGTCGAGGTCGACGAGCCCGAGCCGGAAGTGCCGCTGATCGGCGGCGTCGACGCCGACGATACCGAGGTCGCCCCCGAGCGGATGACCGAGGAGGAGCTGCTCAAGGGCCTCGAAGGACTGACCCCGCCGGAGCAGCCGCCGGAGGAGGAGGCGGAGTAGCCGCCCCGCCGCCGCGACATCGTATAAATTTTCTGAAAACGGCCGGATCCGGCCGCCGGCACGGCGCGTGGTCAACGGGCCCCCACGGGGCAATCTCTTGCGGGCGACGCGCCGCGGCGTGATATCTAGGGCGCGAGCGGAGTCCGCCTGCGCCGATCGCCGGCGGACGGGCCGGCTCGCAAGCGCGACGAAACCATGGATACGCGCCCGGATCGATCCTCCCGGTTGCCGCAGCCCTCGCCGGCAAGGCCGCTCGCGCATGCCGCGAATGCGCCGCCGGCGGCCGAGACCGCCGACCGGCCCGCTCCGCGGCCGCCGCGCATGATGCGCCAATACGAGCTCGTCGAGCGCGTGCGGCGCTACAACCCCAATACCAACGAGGCGCTGCTCAATCGCGCCTACGTCTACGCCATGAAGGCCCACGGCGAGCAGCGGCGCGCCTCGGGCGATCCCTATTTCTCCCACCCGATCGAGGTCGCCGCGATCCTGACCGATCTCAAGCTCGACGACGCCACCATTGTCGCGGCGCTGCTGCACGACACCATCGAGGACACGCAAACCACGCGCGCCGAGATCGATCGGTTGTTCGGACCCGACATCGGCACGCTGGTGGAGGGCCTCACCAAGCTCAAGAAGCTCGACCTCGTGACCAAGGAGGCCAAGCAGGCGGAGAACCTGCGCAAGCTGCTGCTGGCGATCGCCGAGGATGTGCGCGTGCTCCTGGTCAAGCTTGCCGACCGGCTGCACAATATGCGCACGCTGCACTTCATGCCGCCCGAGGCGCGAAGGCGCAGCGCCGAGGAGACGCTCGATATCTACGCGCCGCTTGCCGGCCGCATGGGTATGCAGGAGCTGCGCGAGGAGCTCGAGGATCTGGCGTTCCGCGAGATCAATCCCGACGCCTATGACGTCGTGAGCAGCCGGCTCAACGCGCTTGCCGAGCGCAACCAGGCGCTGATTGCCGAGATCGAAGAGCAGCTGGCGCGGAAACTCGCGGATCGCGGCATCGTTGCGCGGGTCCAGGGGCGGCGCAAGCGCGCCTATTCGATCTGGCGCAAGATGGAGCGCAAGTCGGTCGGCTTCGAGCAGCTTTCCGACATCTTCGGCTTCCGCGTGATCGTCGACAAGGTCGAGGATTGCTATCGCGCGCTCGGCATCGTGCACACCACCTGGCCGATGGTGCCGGGCCGGTTCAAGGATTACATCTCCACGCCCAAGGCCAACGACTACCGCTCCATCCACACGACGCTCATCGGCCCCGGCCAGCAGCGTGTGGAGCTGCAGATCCGCACCCGCGAGATGCACGAGATCGCCGAATACGGCATCGCGGCGCATGCGCTCTACAAGGACGGCGTGGGTTCCCCGACCGAACTGCTGTCGCGGGAATCGAATGCCTATGCCTGGCTGCGGCGGACCATCGAACTGCTGGCCGAGGGCTCGAACCCGGAGGAATTCCTCGAGCACACCAAGCTCGAGTTGTTCCATGACCAGGTGTTCTGCTTCACCCCCAAGGGCAAGCTGATCGCGCTTCCGCGCAAGGCGACCGCGATCGATTTCGCCTATGCGGTTCATACCGACGTGGGCAACACCGCGGTCGGGTGCAAGATCAACGGCAAGATCGCGCCCCTGGTTTCGGAAATCGTCAACGGCGACGAAGTGGAAATCCTGACGTCGAGAGCGCAGGTCGCGCCGCCGGCGGCGTGGGAATCGCTGGTGGTAACGGGCAAGGCGCGCGCGGCGATCCGGCGCGCCACGCGCGCCGCGGTCCGCGCGCAATATGCCGGCCTCGGGCGGCGGATCGTCGAGCGGCTGTTTCAGCGCGCCAAGATCGCCTATTCGGACGAGAAACTCGTCGGTGCCCTGCCGCGTCTTGCGCGCGCCTCGATCGATGACGTCATGGCGGCGGTCGGTCGCGGCGAACTGAAGGCCGCCGACGTCGCGCGCGCGATGTATCCCGACTACAAGGAGGAGCGCGCCGCGGCGCTCGCCATGAAGCGCAAGGCGGAAGGAAGCGGCTGGTTCGGCTTGAAGAAGCTCACCTCGGTCAAGTTCCGCGTGCCCGACGCGCAAGGACCGGCCATCCCGATTCGCGGCATCAACAGCGATCTTCCGGTGCGTTTCGCGCCCGAGGGCGGCGCCGTGCCCGGAGATCGCATCGTCGGCATCCTGACGCCGGGCGAGGGCATCACCATCTATCCCATCCAGTCGCCCGCGCTGAGCGAGTTTGAAGACAGGCCCGATTTGTGGCTCGATGTTCGCTGGGACGAGGACGATGAGACGCCGCGCCGTTTCCCCGCCCGCATCGCGGTGCAATCGGTCAACGAGCCCGGTTCATTGGCGCAGATCGCACAGGTCATCGCCGAGCACGACGGCAATATCGATAACATCCGCATGACGCGACGCTCGCCCGATTTCACGGACGTGCAGATCGATCTCGAGGTCTACGACCTCAAGCATCTGACCGCCATCATCGCGCAGCTGCGCGCCAAGCCGGTCGTGGCCAAGGCGGAGCGGGTGAACGGCTAGATGATCGCGCCCATCCGCCTCGGCGTCAACGTCGATCACGTGGCCACCATCCGCAATGCCCGCGGCGGACGCCATCCCGATCCGGTGCGCGCGGC
>JADGGK010000087.1 GCA_019689975.1 Pseudolabrys sp. | reverse complement strand
TGCCCGGCTCGATCAAGGCGGTGCCGCTGCCTTGCCGGACGATCCACGACAGCCGCGCTTTCGAGGCGAACTTGGGGGCCATTGGCGCCGCGCGGGAACGACGGCACGCCGCGCTCCCTGACGAGCCGCGACGGCATCTCGACCACCCGCGGCGACCGGAAACGGCCGTCCAATCGATCGCCAAGCCTTGTTCGGTGAGGTCGTCGGGGACCGCCAGGCACTCGAGCTGCCGGCCGTTAGGACTGCGGTCGAACACGATGTCGTGGGACGACACCCGGTTCGGGCCGGTGGGCGTCTGCGGGCGTGGCCGGCTTGCGGCCACGCGCCGTCTCGGCCGCAGGCGCGGCACCTGCAAGCCCGCCTGCCACAGCCGCAGGCAACAGCCGACACCTATCCGGTACCGGTCGCGACACAGGAAGATGCCGACGCGCCGACAGCCTGAGCGTGGGTATTGCCCCGAGAGCTCCGCCTTTCGGGCGACCGCCGGCGCATCCCGGCGGACATCCGGCTTGCGTCGTTCGGCACCGACCGCCACTTCGATCAGCATGCAGGGCCGCCGCGTCGCGAGCCCGCGCTACCGGCCATATGCCGCCTGTCGCCGGCGCACCGGCAGGCTCATCAATTCTTTGCAACGACCTCTTTGACCACTTCGATCGCGAGGTCGCGCTCGGCAACAATCTTCTTCGACCGGGCGTTCTCAGCCTTGAGCCGCCCCGAATGTCGTCGGCCGTGACCTGAGCCTCAATCTCATCCAGCGATGAGCGGAGTCCCAGCTATCGATCGACTGCTCCCTGATCCCGTGCGACTTCGCCACTGTCGAGACCTGATCGCGATCCGCCTCTCGCGCGATCGCCACCATCTGCTCTTCGGAAAATCACGATTGTCGCATCGCTCGCTCCGCACCGGGCGCCCGTCGCTCAACCAGTCGCCGATCCGGAAATCCGGGGCGGGTCGACTACGCGCTGCTAGACACAGCATTGTCGTAAATGTCTTCTTCTTGCGCGTTATGGATCCGGACCAAGGCCTCCACGGACTCGATTACCCGCTGCGCATCGCGGATGAAATAACGATCGGCATCCTTCGCGGTGAGGCCATCGGCGAGCCGTCCGAGCAGGCGTGCGAGATGGCTGATCTCGCGATGGGCTCGGCTCATGGCCCCGAGACCGTGACCACCGGCAAGATATTTTGCGAGGGTCGGATAAGTCGTGGTTTCGTCTTCGCGCTCGTGCGTCACGATGTGTCGCGCCACGATTTCATTCGCCTCAAGAATCAATGCGACCGCGAGGTCGGCCTTGGCGTCGTCCAAGGCGTCGGCGATTTCGCGCAATCGATCGAGCTTGTTTTCCAATCGCTCATGATCCTGGCGCAGCGCGATTGCTGTCGTGGCCGGCATCGCGGGCCGCTTGAATCTGTATCCAGGCGTGAGCGCACGCAGCGCGTTCAGAATGACGGCAACGTCGATTGCCTCCTGTGTCAAGGCGCCGGCGACCGGAGGAAGTAAGCCAAAAGCGGCGAATCCCATTGCGATACCGGACATCGCCATACCCGCCACAATGCTCTGTATGGCAATACGTCGTGCGCGCTTGGCGATCGACATGGCATCGGAAACGCGGTCAAGTCGATCCACCAGGACGACGACGTCGGCTGCCTCGGACGACGCAGTGGCGCCCCTTGATCCCATGGCAATCCCGACACTCGCGGCAGCCAGTGCAGGAGCATCGTTAATACCGTCGCCGACCATGACCGTAGGACTGAGGCGTTGTTCGGCCGCCACCGCATCAACCTTGTCCGATGGGACGCGATCGGCGAGCACTGCATCGAGATCGAGCGCTGCCCCAATAGTCTCGGCGGCGTCCGCTCGGTCACCAGTCAGCATGACGATCCGCGAGACCCCCGCTGCTCTCAGAGCCTGTATGGCATGAGGGGTCTCGCGCCTTAGCTCATCGCCCAACAGTAAGGCACCTATGGTCTTGCCGTTGACCGCAACGAAAACACTCAATGCCGAACGCCATGCAGCACGTCTGAGCGCACGTAGCGCCCATTCCTCCGGCTTGCGGGGGCCATAGATCAGTTGCTGTGAGCCGGCCCGGACGGTCTGGCCATCGATTATCCCCTCCAGTCCCGACCCCGGTGTCTCGCGCACTTGCGTAGGGATGGAGAGCTTGAGGCCTTTACGCTTAGCCGCTGCGACGATCGCGGCGGCTACAACGTGATGCGAAGCCTGTTCGAGCGAGGCGGCCACACGCAAGATATGATCCGTACTTTCACCCGGCGCGGCCTCGATCGCAACGAGACGTGCGCCTCCGACCGTCAAGGTCCCGGTCTTGTCGAAGATCACCGTTCGGATGCGTGCCAATGCCTCGAACGGCCGCCCGCCCTTAATCAGGATGCCCAGCCGGGCCGCCTGGGCGATGCCAGCAATGAACGCGACGGGAGCTGCCAGGATCAACGGGCATGGCGTGGCTGCCACCAACACGGCCAGTCCACGAATGGAATCTCCCGAGAAAAGCCAAGCGCCCCCAGCCACCGCAAGGCTTAACGGAAGCAAGAGCATTGCATAGCGATCGGCGAGACGAATGAATGGGGCCTTGGCCGTCTGCGCCGCGGTAACCATTCGCACGATGCCGGCATAAGTGCTTTCGCCGGCGGTCGTTGTGGCACGGATTTCAAAGGTCTCACCCGCGTTCACGGTTCCACTGCGCGCCAATTCCCCCTGTCTTCGCATGACCGGAATGGGTTCCCCGGTCAGCGCTGCCTCATCGATCATCGCGCTCTGATTGACGATAAGGCCGTCGACAGGGATCACTTCGCCCGCGCGCACCAGAATGGTGTCACCAACGGTCACCTTATCGACGTCGATGTCGGCGATGGTTGAACCTTCGCGGCGATGAGCAATCCGCGGGGCTCGATCGACCAGCAGGCGCAGGTCGCGTTCGGCACGAGCAACGGCGAAATCCTCCAGCACGTTACCGCCGGCATACATGACGGCAACAACGACGCCGGCCAGATTCTCGCCGAGGGCGATTGCCGCCGACATCGATATGAATGCGACTGCGTCCACGCCGAGACGCCCTGCAAGAAAGTCGCGGATCATGGAGACCAGCAGACCAGCAATCACCGGGGCTGTGCCGATAGCCCAGATCCATGCCGCCAGGCCGACGCGTCCACTTCCCCAAGCGAGAAGTCCCAGAACCAGGGCCCCGAGCGAGATGCCGATCAGTAGTCTCCGAAGAACGCGTTCTATTGCCATCGACGTCATACACTGCCTAATGGAGGAATCCTGAGCGTCGGGCCCGACGCCGACTCATCGGATCAGGCTGCTATTGGTCGGGTTTGCCGCATTGAGCCCGGCAGCATCCGCAGGGTCAAGCCAAGCGCTGCTGGATAACTGGTATGGGTCGCAGCCTTTGACGGTTTTCCGATGGATGTCGTCTTGACCCTCATATTGCCGGTCGAGTTCCCTCTTGATGGCCGAGAGTTGACGGCGCTCGGGCTCCGCGATTTGGATCGGCTTCCATCGTCCGGCTGCGCGGATGAATGCGCCGAACATCGGTTTCAAGACGGCTCGTTTGGCAAACGCATTCGCGGTGATCTTGAGACAGCGACGTTCTTCCACAAACAGGCGTTGGAGCAAGTTGGCGATTCGGACGGCTTGCCGGTGCGTCGGCGGGCACAACCGATGCGTCGGTTCGCTACCTTTCTTCGCTCAGACCAGTCAGCAATGCTCCGCTGCGGTTTGCGGTCGTTCGTGGTCAGCTCGCCGGTAGTGGCGTAGCTCGGCGGAGCAAGCGGCGAGCGAGCGGTTTGATAAATTGCATTAGCTAAAACTTAATCTGACAGACGGTGCCCTGTTTCCCCACGGCGAATCGGGGTGCCGTTCGGGGCGGCAGCAATCAACAGGGCCTTGCCGATACCGATCGTGATCGCGATGATGCTGTTGGTGGAGCGAGCCAAGGGCGCACAATCATTCGGCTTGCCGCAGTGGCTCAAGCTCTTGAGTTGGCTCGCATCTGCGCTAATGGCTCTCGCCGACGGGCCGCTTCTGTGCTCGACTCTCTCGTGACAGCTCGAAATAGCAGTTTCGTAGTTCTATTGCGGCTGCGGCGGGATACCGGCAACAACCATCAGCGCTGCCGGCTTGCCAACGCTTCCAGTGTTTGTTGATTGGGGCAATATTTGCGCCAGCCGTCGCTCTGCGATTTGGCTTTGAGATCGCGTGCGCACCTTCGCTTGCTATCGCAACGCGCACAGCAGATGGTCAGGTCGCGTACGACGTCGGGCTGATTTTTGGTCAATGCGTCGACGTCAAGACCAAGTTGCCGCATGCGTTGATCAAGCAGGCTGCGCCATCGTGACCCGCAACTCGAAATTTTCATCAGATCGTTCGTGGTCAATCCCAGATCATGAGCGACACAATCGGCCTCGGTCGGATAAAGACGAGCGAATTCGGAAAACGCTCGCTGTTCGCGCCAGCGCCGCCACGCATTAGGAATCGCGTCGAAAAGCGTTTTTGCCGTCGAATCGAGGCGGCTCGTGTGAAGAGTCCGCATGCCAACCTCCTCATATTTTAGACCCCGATTAGGAAGGGGCCACGATCAAAGGCTAGGCCGTCCGCGTTCAGGATTGTTTGATGCAGCACAAATTGCTGGCCCGATTTCCGATCGAGTCCGCCAATCGTCGCGTGCCGCCCGGCCGGTTGTCCCATCGCCCCCTTTGCTTTATGCTCGCCGGATCAAATTGCGGCCGGATGAGGGCTGAAAACCCACATATTGCGCGGCACAACGGTGATATTGCACGGCACAACCGTGATCGACCGCTCGCTGATTTCAAAGCTACCGTTGTTCGCGGATCTTGAGCCCGGCGAGCTGGACGCCCTGCTGCAAGAAGCCCGTTCCGTCCGTTATCCGAAGAACGCTCACGTCTTTCAGCAAGGCGATGAGGCTCGATCCTTCTTTGTGCTGCTGCACGGATATGTGCGCGCGGAAAAGACCACCCCCAACGGCCAGAAGATCGTAGTCCGGTACGTCTCGGCAGGGGAGGTATTCGGCGTGGCCGAGGCAATCGGTCTCAAGCATTATCCTGCCACCGCGATCGCGATCGTGGAAAGTGTTGCGCTCGCCTGGCCATCGCAGGCGTGGGCGCGGCTGGTCGCCAGACATCCGAAGCTTGCAATGAATACCCTGCAAACGGTCGGGAGCCGCTTGCAGGACGCCCACACGCGCATGATCGAGATGTCCACGGAGCAAGTGGAAAGCCGGGTAGCGCATGCGCTGCTCCGTCTCGCCAGGCAGGCCGGCCGACGGGTGGAAGAAGGAGTCGAGATCGATTTCCCGATCAGCCGACAGGATGTTGCGGAGATGACGGGCACGACGCTTTATACCGTCAGCCGCATCCTGAGTGCATGGGAACAGCAGGGGGTGGTCGCGAGCGGGCGCCAGCGCATCACGCTACGAAAACCCCATAAACTGCTTACCATCGCGGAAGGCCGCGACGCATAGCCTACCGCACTGTTCGGCTTCCCATGCTAGGCTCTCTCGCGGCAAGTTGCAGAGCTTGGAGAAACCTACGGCGCTCCACCCCATGCTCGCGACAGGCCTCATCGACTGTCTGAAAAGCCGCAATGGGGCAGCCGACACAACTCATTCGGAAATCCAAAAACACGCGGATGGTGGCTGGCCATTCGCGCATCACCCGGTCGACGAGCATATCCGCTTCGATGGTGGGCGTCGGCGCTGGCATCGTCTAAACATAACCGGCTCATCATTCGGTTCTTTGCGCGGGCGCAAATGAGCGTGCCGCCCGCGTCAACTGCGATCCAGCGCGGAAATGCCTCGGAGCCGATGACGTTGCCCCGAATCTTATCCATACGGAACTGGAATCGGGCGGTTGCTAATGTCCTCCTGGAGGTGATGGCGGGCGGGCCGCGGAGCGGAGCCGCCAGGTGGAGCGCGGCGTGGCGGACTGCCGGGCTACAGCGCAAATGGCAGGGCTCATCGAGCCGAGCCGCGAGTGCGGCCTCTCGCGCCACATTGGCAGCTTTTCAGCGGCGTGGGATTCCCAAATCAGGTTTTCTGTGACTCATGGGTAGTCGGCTTGTGGAGGGGCCGACCATGGTTGGCAGGACATCGGATTGGAGAGGCGATCTCGGACGGTGGCTGAAGCCGTTTCGCGATCGGTTGGATCACAAAGCACGGCGACAAATGTGCCCGCTCTTCGTGTCGGGGCTCATCGGTCCTGGCGACCGCAAGAGCGTTCAGCCGATGGCCGAGCGGGTTGCGCTTGGTGACTACGATCAATTGCACCACTTCATCGCGGCCGGGCTCTGGGATGCCGGGCCGGTGGAGGCGGAACTGCTGGTTCAAGCGGACAAGCTGGTCGGCGGCAGCGATGCCGTGCTGGTGATCGACGACACCGCGATCCCAAGGAAAGGCACCGCATTCGGTGGGTGTCGCCGCGCAGTATGCGTCGGCGCCGGGCAAGACGGCGAACTGCCAGACCCCGGGTGTCGTTGACGCTGGCGCGAGGTGAAGTCCCGGTGATGCTGGCGTTGCGGTTGTTTCTGCCCGAGAGTTGGACGAGCGATCGGGCTCGGCTCACGCGCGCAGGTGTTCCCGCCGAGTATCGAACGGCGCGCACCAAGCCGGAATTGGCTCCGCTGGAGATCGATCGTGCCATCGCGGCCGGTGTCCGGTTCGGCTGCGTGCTGACGGATGCAGGCTATGGGATGAGCGCGCCGTTCCGCCAGGGACTCACGGGGCCGCAAACTGACCTCGCGGTCGGCGTTCCGCGGCACCTCAAGGTGTACCCTGCCGATGTGAGGATGATCTGGCCGGTTGCCGAGCGCGGGTGTCCGCGACAGCGGCACGTCCCGGACGTTCCGTCGTTACCGGCGGAAGTCATGCTGGCCGATGCCAAATGGCACACCATCAGTTGGCGCACCGGCACGAAAGGAAAGCTCAAGGCGCGCTTTGCTAAAGCTCGCTGCGGGTCGCGGACGGAGCAGTTCAGCGGATCGGGGACAAGGGGCGGCAGCATCTGCCCGGCGAGGAGATTTGGCTTGTTGGTGAACACAGGAAGTCGGGAGAGAAGAAATACGATCTCGCCAACCTGCCGGCGACGAACGACCTGCGCATGCTCGCGGCCGAGCAGCTCCGGGTCGTCGAGCGCCTCTCGCATGCTCACGGCCGGCAGCGGTGCGCTGGCGTAGGTCGAGGCGGTATCGGCGGAGGGCGATGGTCATTCCGTTCCCGCCCTTTTTTGCGGAGATACTCGACAATGGCGGGCATCGCGGCGGCCTTTGCCGACCTGACAACGCCATTCAGCAAGCGGTTCGCCGTGGCGATCAGGCGGATCAATTCGCCGCCGGCGAGAAACCGCTCGCGCAGAAACTCGGCGCGGACGATCAAGGTGGCGGCAATTCGAACCTTCACTTCATCGGCGGGAGAACGCTTTGCGCCGGCCATAAGCTCGCGGACCAGCGCCTTGTAACGCCGGCAAGGTCGTGTTCAGCCGAAAGGGCGGGGATATGCCGGCTGCACCGGCTTGATATCGGGCTCATATCCTGTTTCCATCGACTTTACACTTTTGTTGCCGCGTTGTTGCCAAAGACAACGATCGATTCAAATTATACGCATAAAACCGGCATTTCGAGGGGGTTTTCCAGGTTCCGGCAACGAACGGTCATCCCTTGGGAGCAATCCCGTGAGGGTTCGAATCCCTCCGTCCGCACCAGGCTTTTGCCGCGATTGTGATGTTGGTTGGGGGCATGGGCGTCATCTCGAGTCGCACGGCGGTGATCGCGGCGCTTGCGCTGCTTGCGGGCTGTGCCATGTCCGACGACAATCTCGGCCGCATGCTGGTGGCCGAGAATACCTACACGCTCTACGACTGCGATTCGCTCGCCGACGCGATCAAGACCGCCGTTGCGCGGGAGCAGGAGTTGCGCGGCTTGATGGCGAAGGCGAGCACCGGGGCGGGAGGCGAACTCGTCAACAACATCGCCTACCGGCCCGAATATTTGGAAGTGCACGGCAGGATCAACGAGCTGCGTCGCACCGCCGCGGAAAAACATTGCGACGCGCCGCGTTGAACAGGAACGATCCGCCTCCCGCCGCGCGCCCGTTCAAAGCCCGACCGCGCGCAAACGCAGCGCATTGGCGACGACGCTCACCGAGGAGGCTGCCATCGCCGCCGCCGCGACGACCGGCGACAGCATCAGGCCGAACAGGGGATAGAGCACTCCGGCCGCCACCGGCACGCCGAGCGAATTGTAGATGAAGGCGAAGAACAGGTTCTGCCGAATGTTGCGCATGACCGCCTTCGAGAGAGCGCGCGCGCGCACGATCCCGGTCAGGTCGGCCTTGAGCAGCGTGATGCCGGCGCTTTCGATCGCCACGGCGGAACCGGATCCCATGGCGATGCCGACATCCGCGGCGGCGAGCGCCACCGCGTCGTTGACGCCGTCGCCCGCCATTGCGACGACGTGACCTTTGCGTCGCCAAAGCTCCACGATCGAACCTTTCCGATCCGGCAGGATCTCGGCTTCGACGTCGTCGAGACCCAGCTTGCGTGCGACGGCAAGCGCGGTCGCGCGCGCGTCGCCGGTCAGCATAAGGACCTTGACCCCGTCGGCGCGCAGGGCGGCGAGCGCCTCGCCCGTGGTCGGCCGGATCGGATCGGCGATCGCGATCATTCCCGCGGGCCTGCCGTTCACGGCGAGGAGGACCACGGTCGCGCCGTCGCGGCGCAGCCGGTCGGCATCGTGCGCGAGCGCGGCGCCGTCGATATTGAGCTCGGCGAAGAACGCCGCATTGCCCAGCGCGATTCGCTTGCCCTCGACCATTCCGATCACGCCCTTGCCGGCATGCGACGCGAACCCGCGCGCGGGGGCGAGCGCAAGCCCGCGCTCGCCCGCGGCCGCAACCATTGCCGCGGCCAGCGGATGCTCGCTGCCCCGCTCGAGGCTGGCGGCGAGCCTGAGCAGTTCGGCTTCGTCGTACTCGGATGCGGTGACGATCGCGACCACCTTCGGCTTGCCCTCGGTGAGGGTGCCGGTCTTGTCGACGACGAGCGTGTCGACCTTCTCCATCTGCTCCAGCGCGGCGGCGGATTTGATCAGGATCCCGGCCTGCGCGCCGCGGCCCACCCCGACCATGACCGACATCGGCGTGGCGAGCCCGAGCGCGCAGGGGCAGGCGATGATCAGCACGCTGACCGCGGCGATCAGCGCGAAGGTAAAGCGCGGTTCGGGGCCGAACGTCGCCCAGGCGGCAAAGGCGATCAGCGCGACGGCGATCACCAGGGGCACAAACCAGCCTGCGACGCTGTCGGCAAGCCGCTGGATCGGCGCGCGGCTGCGTTGCGCCTGCGCGACCATCTGCACGATCTGCGCGAGCATGGTGTCGCGGCCCACCCGGTCGGCGCGCATGACGAAGCTGCCCGAGATATTGAGCGTGCCGCCGATGACGCGCGTGCCCGCCTCCTTGGTCACCGGCATGGATTCGCCGGTGACCAGCGATTCATCGAGCGAAGAGCGGCCTTCGAGCACAACCCCGTCGACGGGCACCTTGTCGCCGGGCCGCACGCGCAGCCTGTCGCCGACCTGGACGGCCGCAAGCGGGATCTCCTCGTCGCGGCCCTCCTCGTCGACACGCCGCGCGGTGGCGGGCGCAAGATCGAGCAGAGCGCGGATCGCGCCGGTCGTCGCCGCGCGCGCGCGCAGCTCCAGCACCTGTCCCAGCAGCACCAGCACGGTGATGACGCTGGCAGCCTCGAAATAAACCGCGATTGCCCCGTGCTCGCCGCGCACTGCGGTCGGGAAAAGACCCGGCAGGAAGGTCGCGACGAGGCTGTAGGCATAGGCCGCGCCCGTACCCATGGCGATGAGCGTGAACATGTTGAGATTGCGCGTGAGCAGGGACTGCCAGCCGCGCGCGAAGAAGGGGAAGCCCGCCCACAGCACCACCGGAGTCGCAAAAGCGAATTGGATGAGATTCGACAATGTGGGATCGATGCGGTCGAAAGCGCCGGCAAGATGCGCACCCATCTCCAGCACGAGGACGGGCAGGGTCAGCGCGGCGCCGATCCACAACCGGCGTGTCATGTCGACGAGTTCGGGATTTGGCGCGATATCGCCCGTCGGCATTTCCGGTTCGAGCGCCATGCCGCAGATCGGGCAGGCGCCGGGACCCGTCTGCCGGATCTGCGGATGCATCGGGCAGGTGTAGATCGCGCCCGGCACCGCCGGCCGCGCGACCGTCTGGTCGAGATAATCCTGCGGGCGGGCGCGGAACTTCTGCAGGCAACCGGCGGCGCAGAAATAGAATGTGCGGCCGGCATATTCGGTTCGATGCGGCGTGGCGTGCGGATCGACCGTCATCCCGCACACCGGGTCCACGGCGCTCTGCGCTTTTGCGCCCGCGTTCCGACCAAGCTGATCGTGTCCCTGTTCGACGCCCTTGCGCATGGACATGCTCCCGCGAGCTCCCTGGCGGTCAGGGCGCCCTTGAACCGAATACCCTCCGGGGGTATATGAACATCATGCGCGAAGCGGTCAAGGCATCGACACTCAGGCGTCTCGGCCGCATCGAGGGCCAGGTGCGCGGTCTGGCGCGCATGGTCGCGAGCGACCGCTATTGCATCGACATCGTCACGCAGATCGCCGCCGTGCGTGCGGCCCTGCGCCGGGTCGAGCAGGAGATCCTGCGCGACCACGTCGCGCATTGCGTCGAACATGCCATTGCGAGCGGCGATCAGGCCGACCAGCGGCGCAAGGTCGCGGAGCTGATGGACGTGTTTGGCCGCGCGGGGCGATGAGGCGCAAGGCACGAGCGAGAAGCGCACGCGGATTTTTGAAAAATCCCCGTCACCTGGCGGGTCCGAGGCGAAAGCGGGTTCCGACCGGATTGGTTCCGCGCCGCAAAGGGCGACACGCGCCGCAAAGGGCGACATGACCCGCCATCGTCATTGCGCGGAGCCGTCCTCGCCGTCATGCAAGGCAGCGTTTTCGCCGTCATTGCGAGGAGCCGCGCAAGCGGCGACGTGGCCACCACCATCATTGCGAGGAGCCGCGCAAGCGGCGACGAAGCAATCCAGTCCTGGACGTGCCGCAAGCACGGCGCGCGCTTATTGGGCTCGGCATCTCCGCCGTCATTGCGAGGCGGCGCAAGCCGCCGAAGCAATCCAGGCCTTGTCGTGCCACA
>JADGGK010000086.1 GCA_019689975.1 Pseudolabrys sp. | reverse complement strand
GCCTGCGGCTGCGAGGGTGTTTGCGCCTGCGGTTGCGAGGGAGATTGCGCCTGCGGCGAAGCAGGTTTGGCCGGTGCCGCTTTCGGTGCGGGCTGCTTGGGCGCCGCGGGCTTGGTCTGGGCGAAGCTCGTCGACGTCCCAAGCGCGACGAGAGCTGCCGTCATCGCCGCGACCGTGAGCGCCCGCCCTCCGGGCCTCCGCATTCCGTTGCAACAATACATCCTGACCGTCCCTTGTCTTCAACCGCCCGCCATTCGCCTTCCGCACCAACGGACCGCCTGTGCGGTCGCGCTCTCTCCCCGTCAATTGCGGCGGGAGCGTGGCCTCGGTTCCAGGCCTCATAGCCGAATTCGCCCTGCCAATAAAGCCACGAATGCGCCCAAAATACGAAGCGCAGCACGGTCGCCGCGCGGCGCTCATGCCGGCGCGGATGGCGGCGACATCGCCCCTCGCCGCCGGTCCGAGCAAAGCCAGATCGCAGCAGTTCAGAATCGTTCCTCATTGCGAGACCGAGCGCGGCGACAGCGACGCGATCCGGAATCGACTATGCTGCGCCTCGATGGCGTCGTCGTCCCCTGCGCGGCTCCCCGCCATGACAAGGCCGATTCAATTGGCTCGGAGCCTGGTCTAGAGTCCACATCGTCGACCTGCGAATCGTGCTTGAATTTGCCCGTGCCTCCTCCTCCGCCATCGTGGACGCCGACCCGGCGCGCGCTGTTGCTCGGCGCGCTCGCCGGCGCCGCGATCCGTCCGCGCGTCACGCCGGCGCGTGCGCAGGCAGGCAGACACGCCATCGCCATGCACGGCGCGCCGGCTTGGCCGCCGGACTTTGCCCATGCGACCTATGTCAATCCCGTCGCGCCCAAGGGCGGTCAACTCGTGCTCGGCGTGCTGGGCACCTTCGACAGTCTCAATCCGTTCATCGTCAAAGGCCTGCCGGCGGTGAACATCCGCGGCTATGTCATCGAGAGCCTGCTCGCTCGCGGCTACGACGAGGCGTTCACGCTTTACGGGCTCATCGCCGAGCGCGTTGCGATCAATGACTCGCGCAGTTCCGTCATTTTCACCATCAATTCCGCCGCGCGGTTCTCGGACGGACGGCCGGTGACGCCGCAGGACGTCGTCTTCTCGTGGCAACTGTTGCGCGATCATGGTCGGCCGAACTTCGGGATTTACTACAAGAAGGTGCGCAACGCCGAAATCGTCGGGGAACGCGACGTGCATTTCGACCTGACGGGCAGCGATGATCGCGAATTGCCGCTGATCCTCGGCCTGATGCCGGTGCTCGCGCGTCATACCATCGACGTGGCGAGCTTCGAGAACACGAGCCTCGCGCCGCCCATCGGCAGCGGACCGTATCGCGTGAGCACCGTCAGACCCGGGGAGAGCGTAACCTTCACGCGCGACCCGAATTACTGGGGACGCGACCTGCCGATCAATCGCGGCCTGTGGAATTTCGACACCGTGCGCGTCGACTACTATCGCGACGGCAATACCCATTTCGAGGCCTTCAAGCGCGGGCTATACGACGTGCGCGCGGAGACCGATCCGGGACGATGGCAGACCGCTTATGATTTTCCCGCGCTGCGCCAGGGCCGCGTGGTCAAGGAAAGCTTCCCCTATGGTTTGCCCAAGGGCATGCAGGGCCTGGTCATGAATACGCGCCGGCCGATCTTCGCCGACGTGCGCGTGCGCGAAGCGATGTTGCATCTGTTCGACTTCGAATGGATCAATCGCACTTATTTCTACGGTCTCTATGAACGTACCGCGAGCTATTTCGACCGCTGCGAGCTTTCCGCGCATGGACGGCCGGCCACGGCACGGGAGCGCGAACTGCTGGCGCCATTTCCGGATGCGGTGCGCGCCGACATCATGGAAGGGATCTGGTCGCCGCCCGTGAGCGACGGCTCCGGTTACGACCGCCGCGGTCTGCGACGCGCGCTTCGTCTTTTCGCCACGGCGGGCTATGCCATCAGGGCCGGCGTGTTGACGCATGTGGCGACGGGAAGGCCGTTCGCCTTCGAGATCCTCACCACGACGCGCGACCAGGAGCGCATTGCGCTCGCCTATGCGCGCAATCTGCGACGCGCCGGCATCGACGCCTCCGTGCGCAGCGTCGATGCCACGCAGTTCGAGCGCCGGCGTGTCGTCTTCGATTTCGACATGATGGAATACCGCTGGGAGCAGTCGCTCTCGCCCGGCAACGAGCAGAGCTTCTATTGGGGTTCCGCCGCCGCCGATCAGGAAGGCAGCCGCAACTACATGGGCGTGAAGTCCGAAGCCGTCGACGCCATGATCGCCGCGCTGCTGCGCGCGACGACCCAGGAGGACTTCGTCGCCGCCGTGCGCGCGCTCGACCGGGTGCTGCTGTCCGGGTTCTACGTCGTGCCGCTCTTCCACCTGCCGGTGCAATGGGTGGCGCGCTGGCGGCGAATCAAGCATCCCCAAAGAACGTCCTTGTTCGGCTATCTGCCGGAGACATGGTGGTACGAGACCGAAAAGATTTGACGAGCGGCGGCGAGGCGGCCGCCGGCGGCGCCCTGGCGACGCTCGACCGCCTGTTTCGTCGTGCCGGCGTGCGCGCGCCCGACCGCCCGGCCCTCGCCGACGTGCCCAACGGCGCAGTCCGCGCGCCGGCGGTGCCGCGCAGGCTGACATTCCTGCAGGCGGATCGGGCTATCACCGCCTTCGCCGCGCGGCTGAACGCGCTTCGTCTCGCGCCCGGCGCCGTGGTCGCGCTGCACCTGCCGAACACCGTCGAGAGCGTCGTCGCCCTGCTCGGCACCCTCCGGGCGGGGCTGGCGGCGGCGCCGCTTCCCCCGCTGTGGCGCAAGCAGGACATCGTCGCGGCACTGGCGCCGGTCGGCGCCCGGGCGATCGTCAGCTTTCCGCAAGGCGCGGCGGCGGCGATGGAGGCGGCCGCCGAACTGTTCCCGATCCGCTATGTATGCGGCTTCGGGCACGACCTTCCCGACGGCGTCGTCCCGCTCGACGATTGCTTCGACGATCGGGCGACCGCCTTGCCGCCGTCATGCCAGTCGGGGGCCGCCGGGGATCCTCCCGCCGTCATCACCTTCGACCTGACCAAAGACGGCCGGCAGCCCATCTTGCGCAGCCAGGCCGAACTCGTCGCCGCCGGTCGGGCGGCTGCCGCGGCGATGACCCTTGCCGCGGGCGCGAAGGTGCTGTCGACGCTCGCGCCCGGATCCTTCGCGGCGATCGCGCTTGCCGTGATACCCTGGCTGTTGGCCGGCGGCACGCTGGCATTGCATCAGCCGTTCGATCCGGAAGGTTTCGCCGCGCAGACGCATGCGCAGGGGCCGTGGACGGTGTTGCTGCCCGGCCCGGTGATCGCCGCGCTCGAGGAGGCGAAGCTGATCGGGCCGGGTGTCGCCTGCCTCGTCGCGCTTTGGCGCGCTGCGGAGCGGCTCGGCGAGGCGCCGGCGCGGCACCTGGCCGCGCGGCTCGTCGACGTCGCTTGTTTCGGCGAACTCGGCTTTCACATTGCCGCGCGCGGCGACGACGGTCGTCCGGCGCCGATCGTGCATGGCGTCGGCCCGGCGATCGAAACGGCCTGCAGCGCCCGCGGCACGCTGATGCTGCGCGGTCCCATGCTGCCCGCCCGCCTGGCGCAATGGCCGCGCGACGAGTCCGGCTTCGTCGATACCGGACTGCCCTGCCGGCGCGAGGGCAACGGCCTCATCGTGACCGGCCGACCCGCCGGCATGGTGAGCGTCGGCGGCGAGCGCCTGCTCATGCGCGCGGTCGAGGAATCCGTCTCGGCAATCAATCCGCACGCGACCATTCTCGCGTTGCCGGACGCGCTGACCGGCGAGCGGCTCGCCGGCACCGCACCCGATCCCGCGGCCATGCGCCGGAAGCTCGACGAACAAGGCGTGCATCCGCTCGTGGCGGCGGCATTCCGTCCGTGGCCGCGGCCGAATGCGTCGCCCCCGTCGACGACTTGGAGCGGCCGGGAGGCCGTTGCGGCGCTGCCGCAGAGCGCCTAACGTCGTGCACGAAAGGACCTCTCATGCCGCAGCGCTCGGTGCGCGTCGACGTCGTCTCGGACGTGGTTTGCCCCTGGTGTTTCATCGGCAAACGGCGTCTCGAAAAGGCGTTGGCGCTTGAACCGGATATCCCGGTCGAGCTGCGTTGGCATCCTTATTTCCTCAACGATTGGATTCCACGCGAGGGGATGCCGCGCGACCAATATCTCACCATTAAATTCGGCTCGCCCGATCGTTACCGGGACATTGCCGAACGCGTCGGCGCGGTCGCCGCCGCGGAAGGCCTGGTCTATGCGCCGGAGAGGATGAAGCGGCAGCCCAATACGCTCGATTGCCATCGCCTGATCCGCTGGGCGCGGGAGCGCGGCCGGGCGGCGGCCATGAAGCAGAGGCTCATGGACCTTTACTTCACCGAGGGGGCGGATCTCACCGAACGCGAAACCCTGGTGCAGGCCGCCGCAAGCGTCGGCCTCGATGCGGACAGCGTGCGCGCCGACCTCGCAAGCGAGCGCGACGTCGCCAGCGTCACGCAGGCAGCGCAATCGGCGAAGGAGGCCGGCATCACCGGGGTGCCCTGCTTCATCTTCGACGGCCGCTTCGCGGTTGCCGGCGCGCAGCCGGCGGAACATCTCGCCGCCGCCATCGCGCGCGCAGCGCGAAGCGACACCTCGGCGGACGACTGATCAGGCCGCCTTGGCCTGTGCCGCGATCGCCGCGAGCTTGCGCAGGATCGCGAGCGTGCCGCTGAGCCGCATTTCGGGGCGCGGCCATTCCTCCAGGAATACCACCCGCTGATCGGGTCGCACGCGTGCCCGGGGCCCGAGTTCGCGGATATAGGCGATGAGCCCGTCGGGATTCGCAAAGACATTGTCGCGGAACGCGAGCACCGCCCCTTTCGGTCCCGCGTCCACGCTCGCCACATTGGCGCGCCGCGCCAGCGTCTTGATGGCGACGATCTGCAGGAGGTGTTCCACTTCGCTCGGCAGCGGACCGAAGCGGTCCACGAGTTCCGCGCCGAAGGCGCGAAGCTCGGCTTCGTCCTCGATCTCGGCGAGACGGCGATAGAGAGACAGGCGCACCGACAGATCGGCGACGTAAGTCTCCGGCATCAGCGCCGACGTCCCCACGGTGATCTGCGGCGACCACCGGTCGGCGACCGGTGCCGCAATGCCGGCCTTCATGCTCAACACCGCCTCCTCCAGCATCTGCTGGTAGAGCTCGAAACCGACCTCCTTGATATGACCGGACTGCTCCTCGCCGAGCAGATTGCCGGCTCCGCGCAAATCGAGATCGTGCGAGGCGATCTGGAAACCGGAGCCGAGCGTATCGATCGACTGCAGGACCTTGAGCCGCTGCTCGGCCTGCGCGGTTATTCGTCCGTCCATGGGCAGCGTGAAAAGGGCGTAGGCGCGCAGCTTGGAGCGACCCACGCGCCCGCGCAGCTGATAAAGCTGCGACAGCCCGAACCGATCGGCGCGGTGCACGATCAACGTATTGGCGGTCGGAATATCGAGACCGGACTCGATGATGGAGGTCGACAGCAGCACGTCGTATTTCCCGTCGTAGAAGGCCGACATGATGTCGTCGAGCGCGGCGGCGGGCATTTGCCCGTGCGCGACGGCCACGCGCACCTCCGGCACGTAATTGTCGAGAAATTCCTTGGCATCGCCGAGATCCTCGATGCGCGGACAAACATAGAAGGCCTGGCCGCCGCGGTATTTCTCGCGCAGCAGCGCTTCGCGGACCGTGACCGGGTCGAATGGCGTCACGAAGGTGCGCACCGCCAGCCGATCGACCGGCGGCGAGGCGATCACCGACAATTCGCGCACGCCGGTCAGCGCAAGCTGCAGCGTGCGCGGGATCGGCGTCGCCGTGAGCGTGAGCACGTGCACCTCGCTGCGCAACTGCTTGAGCTTCTCCTTGTGCGCGACGCCGAAATGTTGTTCCTCGTCGACCACCACCAGACCGAGATCCTTGAACCTGATTGCCTTGCCGAGCAGGACGTGCGTGCCGATCACGACGTCGATCGTGCCGTCGGCGAGGCCCTTGCGGGTCTCCGCCATTTGCCGGGCGCCGACGAGGCGCGAGGCTTGCGCGACGCGCACCGGGAACCCGCGGAAACGCTCGCTGAAGGTCTTGAAATGCTGCCGTGCGAGCAGGGTCGTCGGCACGATCACCGCCACCTGCTTGCCGTTGATCGCGGCGGCGAAGGTCGCGCGCAGAGCAACCTCCGTCTTGCCGAATCCGACGTCGCCGCAGATGAGGCGGTCCATGGGACGGCCGGCGGCAAGGTCGCTCATGGTGGCGTCGATCGCGGCAAGCTGGTCCTCGGTTTCCTCATAGGGAAATCCGGCACAGAACTCGTCGTAAGCGCCCGCTCCCACCGCGAGCTTCGGCGCCGCGCGCAATTGCCGCTCGGCCGCGATCTTGATCAACTCTCCGGCGATCTCGCGGATGCGGCCTTTCATCCGCGCCTTGCGCGCCTGCCAGTGACCGCCGCCGATACGGTCGAGTTCCACGCCGCTGTCCTCGGATCCGTAGCGCGACAGAAGATCGACGTTTTCCACCGGCAGATAGAGCTTGGCTCCTTCGGCGTAATGGATTTCGAGACAATCATGCGGGGCGCCGGCGGCCTCGATCGCCTGCAGGCCGACGAAACGGCCGATGCCGTGGTCGACATGCACCACCAGATCGCCGGGCATCAGGCTCGTCGCATCGGCAATGAGCTTGTCGGCGCGACGGCGGGCCCGGCGCGGGCGGACCAGGCGATCGCCGAGAACATCCTGCTCGCTGACGAACGCCGTCTCCGCGGTTTCGAAGCCGGTTTCGATTCCCAGCACGGCAAGCGCGACCGTCGATTTCGGCAGGCCTTGCATCTGCGGCCAGGACGCGACGGGCGTCAGATCGCGCGCGCCGTGATCGGCGAGCACCTGGCGCATGCGATCGCGTGCGCCCTCGCTCCATAAGGCGATGGCGACGCGCTTGCCTGCCGCCTGCAGCGCCTGCACGTGGCGGACGAGCGCCTCGAACACGTTGGTGCCCGTTTCCGCGCGCTCGGCCGCGAAACTGCGTCCCGTCCGCGCGCCGATGTCGATCACGTCCTGCCCCTGCGGCACCGCAAAGGGCGTCAGCCGCGCGAGCGCAGCCGCGGCGAGCCGCGCGTCCCATTCCGCCTCGCGCAGATAGAGACGATCCGGCGGCAGGGGATGGTACACGGGCGCGCCGGCCTGGCGCAGCGCCTCCACCCGCGCCTGGTAATAATCCGCTATTTGCGCGCAGCGCTCGCGGGCAGCCTCCTCGGCAAGCGGTTCGATCGCCAAGGGCGTGCCGGCAAGATAGTCGAAAACGGTTTCGAGACCTTCGTGGAACAGCGGCAGCCAATGCTCCATGCCGGG
This sequence comes from Pseudolabrys sp., assembly GCA_019689975.1. Taxonomy (GTDB): domain Bacteria; phylum Pseudomonadota; class Alphaproteobacteria; order Rhizobiales; family Xanthobacteraceae; genus Pseudolabrys. Next base: position 3,984 of record JADGGK010000086.1, on the reverse strand, counting down.
ATGACGGCGACCTTCGCTCACCGCCTGATAGAGCATGTCGTCGGGCCTCGCGGCGCCGAACTGCGCCACATAGCCGGTGCGGAACCTGCCTATGGTGTCCGCGACGAGATGAAATTCCGCCGCCGGCACGAGATCGAGCCGGTCGATCGCCGCCTCGCTGCGTTGGCTCTCCACGTCGAAGGTGCGGATGGTCTCGATCGCGTCGCCGAAGAAATCGAGGCGCGCCGGCGCATCCAAACCGGGCGGATAGAGGTCGAGAATACCGCCGCGCACGGCATACTCGCCCGGCTCGCGCACCGTCGAAGCGCGCGTGAAGCCGTTGCGCGCGAGCCAATCGATGATCGTCTGCATGCCGATGATCTGGCCGCAGGCGAGGGAAAGCGCATGCGCGGCGACGAACGCGCGCGGCGGCAGACGCTGCAACGCGGCGTTCACGGTCGTGAGGAGCACGGCAGGCCGGCTCGCATGGCGCTCGCGCACGAGCCGCGAAAGCGTCGTCATGCGCTGCGCGACCACCGCCGGATTGGGCGAGATGCGGTCATAGGGCAGGCAGTCCCAGGCCGGCAATTCCAATACGGCGATGTCGGGCGCGAAAAACGCGAATGCGCGCGCGAGCTGCGCCATGCGCGGCCCGTCGCGGCAGATCACCGCGAGCGAGATCGATGATGCATCGGCCCGCGCGGTCGCCGCGCGGGCAAGATCCGCAAGGACGAGTCCCTCCGCGCCATCGGCGACCTGCGCGAGAGTCAGAGGTCGGCCCGGCCGCAGCAGTCGTGCCGGCGATAGGCTGGCTTGCGTCATTGCTTCCCGTCGCGGACGTGGTGAAACCGGTGAAGCCGGCGAAACAGCGCGGTGTCGTATTCCGCCGGGAGTGCGAGCTCGCCGGTGACCCAGCCGAGAAGCTCCTGGTCGTGGACCTCGAGCAGGCGTTCGAATTCGGCGAGCTCCTCCTCGGTGAGCGTCGCGATATGCGCGTCGGCGAAGCGGCCCATGATGAGGTCGGTCTCGCGCATGCCGCGCCGCCAGGCGCGCAGCAGCAGCCGTCGTCGCCGTTCGTCCAGACCTGCGCTCGACCGCGTCGATCCGCTCACCGCCGTTCGCCCAACGCCGAAAGCCCGGACGGGGCCGGGCGCGCGTTATATAAAGGCGGGGTGCGCCTTTGTCATGTCCGACCCGCGGGGTCGCATCGCTGCGCGCCGCCTTGCCGGCGTGCGCGGACCGCGAGATACGGGAACGGGAATTCGCGCGCGATTTCTGCGATCATCGGCCCATGCGTCCGCCGCTGCTCAACCCGCTATTTGCACCGCTCACCAGTCTTCCCGGCGTGGGACCGAAATTCGCTCGTCTCTACGCGCGACTGCTCGGGCGTCCCGTTCCCTACCTTGCCGATCTCCTGTTCCATCTGCCGTCGGGCACGATCGATCGCCGGGCGCGACCCAAGCTCAGCCAGGTGCGCGACGGACAGCTCGTCACGGTGGCGGTCACCGTGGACGAGCACCACCCGGCTCCGCGTCACCGGCCGCGCGCGCCCTACCGCGTCATCACCAGCGACGAGACCGGCTTCACGCTGACGCTCGCCTACTTCAATGCGCGCGAGGATTATCTGCGCCGGCTCCTGCCTCCGGGCAGCCGCCGCTACGTCTCCGGCGTGGCGCAATTCTACGACGGCATGCTGCAGATGGTTCATCCCGATCGCATCGTCGACGAGAAGGGATTCGCCGATCTGCCGTTGGTCGAGCCGGTTTATCCGCTGACCGAGGGACTGACGCTCGGCCATGTGCGGCGCTTGATGAAGGAAGCCTTGGCGCGGCTCCCGACGCTCCCCGAATGGCAGGACGCCGCATGGCTCGCGCGCGAGCGCCTTCCCTCGTTCGGCGAGGCGTTGCACCGGCTGCACCGCCCGTCGGCGCCGAACCAGGTGGCGCCGGACAGTCCGGCATGGAGGCGTCTGGCCTATGACGAACTCCTGGCGGGACAATTGGCGCTCGCATTGCTGCGCGCGCGCATGCGCCGACGCGCCGGCCGCGGCTCGAGCGGCAGCGGCGAACTGCGGGCCCGCGTGCTCAAGGCCCTGCCCTATGCGCTGACCCCGTCCCAGCAGAAGGCGCTGACCGAGATCGTCGCCGATCTCGCCCGGCCGCAGCAGATGCTGCGCCTGCTGCAGGGCGACGTCGGCTCGGGCAAGACGGTCGTGGCGCTGCTCGCGGCGGCAACCGTGATCGAAGCCGGACGGCAGGCGGCGTTCATGGCGCCGACGGAAATCCTCGCGCGACAGCATTGGACCACGGTGGCGCCACTCGCGGAGGCCGCCGGGATCCGCGTGGCACTCTTGACCGGCCGCGAGCGCGGCGCGGAGCGCCGGGCCGTTCTCGACCGTCTTGCACGCGGTGAGATCGACCTTCTGCTCGGTACGCACGTGCTTTTCCAGGAGGGCGTCGTCTTCCGCGATCTCGGCCTCGCCATCGTCGACGAGCAACACCGATTCGGCGTCCACCAGCGACTGGCGCTCGCGCAGAAGGGCGCCGCCGCGGACATGCTGGTGCTCACGGCGACACCGATCCCGCGCACGCTGGTGCTCACTTATTTCGGCGACATGGACATTTCCGAACTGCGCGAGAAGCCGCGCGGGCGCCGGCCGGTCGACACGCGCGCCGTTTCGCTCGCTCGCCTGTCCGAGGTCGAAGACGCCATCGGGCGCGCGCTCGAGGCGGGCGAGCGAGCATACTGGGTTTGCCCGCTGGTAGAGGATTCCGAGAAGACCGATCTCGCCGCCGCCGCGGCGCGCTTTGCGAAGCTGCGCGAGAGGTTCGGGGACCGCGTCGATCTCGTGCACGGCCGCATGAAGGGCGCGGAGAAGGACGCGGCCATGGCGCGCTTTGCCTCCGGTCGCACCCGGCTTTTGGTCGCGACCACGGTGATCGAGGTCGGTATCGACGTCCCCGATGCGACCGTGATGGTGATCGAGCACGCCGAACGCTTCGGGCTTGCACAGTTGCACCAATTGCGCGGCCGCGTCGGGCGCGGCGGGGGCGCTTCGACCTGTCTGCTTCTCTACAAGGCGCCGCTCGGGGAAACCGCGCGGGCGAGGCTTGCGGTCCTGCGCGAGACCGAAGACGGTTTTCGCATCGCCGAGGAGGATCTGCGGCTGCGCGGGGAAGGCGACGTGCTCGGCACGCGGCAGAGCGGCGATCCCGCGTTTCGTATCGTGCGCCTGGAAAGTCACGGCCGCTATGTCAGTGCCGCGCGCGAGGATGCCGCCCTGATCCTCAAACGCGACCCGATGCTTGCCGGTCCGCGCGGACAGGCGCTCCGCCTCCTGCTTTATCTGTTCGGCAAGGACGAGGCGATCGGTCTCATTCGTGCCGGATAACGTCGACTTCCGTGATCGCGACCCGCCATGGCGGGCCCGTGCGTCTTTTTTGCGGTCATTGCGCCGCCGCGCGCCCTCCCCCGTCATTGCGCCACCGCGCGCCATCCCCGTCATTGCGAGCCCGAGCGCCCTACCTCGTCATTGCGAGCCCGAGCGAAGCGAGGGCGAAGCAATCCAGAAACGGCAGTGCCACCGTGACGGCGCGCCGCCCCTGTGGCGCGGCGGGCCTGGATTGCTTCGGCGGCTTGCGCCGCCTCGCAATGACGGGTCACATTCCCCGTCATTGCGCGCCCCGCGCGCCATCCCCGTCATTGCGAGCCCGAGCGAAGCGAGGGCGAAGCAATCCAGAAACGGCAGTGCCACCCTGACCGCGCGCCGCCCCTGTGGCGCGGCGAGCCTGGATTGCTTCGGCGGCTTGCGCCGCCTCGCAATGACGGCGGAAATGCCGTACCGCAATGACCGCGCGCCACGCCTGCGGCATGGCAAGACCTGGATTGCTTCGTCGCCGCTTGCGCGGCTCCTCGCAATGACGGGTCACATTCCCCGTCATTGCGAGCCCGAGCGCCATCCCCGTCATTGCGAGCCCGAGCGAAGCGAGGGCGACCGTCAGGCGA
>JADGGK010000025.1 GCA_019689975.1 Pseudolabrys sp. | reverse complement strand
CTCCAAGCGCTGAGCGTCATCGCCGCGGGCAGGCGCGGGCGGCCGCAACAGCCGCCGCGTCCTCCCCGCATCACGGTAAGGCCTGGATTGCTTCGGCGGCTCGCGCCGCCTCGCACTGACGGCGGAAATGCCGGTTTTCCCCGACGGCAGGAACTGCGTTTACCGAACCGCAACCATGCGGCGTTGAGGATCGCGGCCGCCGAGGCAGGGTCTGCCCGCGGGCGTGGTTCAAATTGTCGCAAAGCTTTCGTCGAAGCCTCCTCGGACGCGCAAGGCTTTCGGCAGAGCCTGTTGCTATGCTCGCCGCGTCGCGGGGCGCGGGATCGGGGGTTGGAAGGGGAACAGGTCGTACGCATGATCGCCGGTAACGCGCCTGTCGGCGCGCTGGACGTGCCTACCTTGCTGGTGGTGGCCATATGCGTCACCGCGGTGCTGGGATTGTTCCTGCTCCTTGCCTGGTTGCAGCAACGCAGCGTGAGGGCGCTCGCCTGGTGGGGAGCGGCCTATCTTATCGGCGCGGTCTCGCTCGCCACGTGGAGCGCGCCCGGCGCCGCGCTCGAGGTCCCGTCGGAAATCCCCGCAATGCTGATCCTGATCGCCTGCGGCATGATCTGGAACGGCGTGCGGTTGTTCCATGGTCGACGGGTGCTGCGGCTTGCCAATGTCGCCGGCGCGACCATCTGGCTCGCGGGAACGCGGCTGCCCTTCTTCGCCGCGCATGAGGACGGGCGCATCGCGCTCGGGGCCGTCGTGGTGGCCGTCTACACCTTCTGCATCGCCCTCGAATTCTGGCGCGACCGCAGGCAATCGCTGCGTTCGCGCGTGGGCGCGATCCTCGTGCCCTCCCTGCATGCCGGCATTTTCCTCACCCCGCTCGTCATCCGCGTTTGCCTGCCCGATGCGCCGGCCCAGCGCTGGCTCGTGATCTTCGCCTTGGAGACGATCATCTACGCGGTCGGGACCGCGTTCATCCTGATGCTGATGGTCAAGGATCACTATGTCCACATCTATCGCAGCGCCGCCAATAGCGACCCGCTGACAGGGCTGCTCAATCGACGCGGTTTCGTCGAAAGCGCGCGCAGCCTGTGCAAGCACGTCGGCGGGCAGAAACCGATCGCGCTTTTGATGTTCGACATCGATCACTTCAAATCCGTCAACGACAGGTTCGGCCACGCCGTCGGCGATGAGGTCTTGCGCCTTTTCGCGCAGGTGACGAACGCGAATCTGCGCGTCAATGACGTCGTGGCGAGGCTCGGCGGCGAGGAGTTCGCCGCGATCGTTCCGGCCGACCGCGGCCAGGCGACAAGCATCGCCGAACGCGTGCGCCTGGCCTTCGAAACCGCCGGCGTCGTGGTCGCCGGCCATCGCATCGGCGCGACGGTAAGCATCGGCGTCGCCCTTTCCGACACGCCGGTGGCGAATATCGAGGCGTTGCTGCTGCGCGCGGACGCCGCGCTCTACGAGGCCAAGGCGGCCGGACGCAATTGCGTCGTCGTGGCGGGCCGAGAGCCGGCGCCGCCGATCGCCGGCCGCGAGGTCGCCGCGGGCACGGTGGTACCTTTTCCCGGGCGCAAGAGTGCCGCTTGAACCATTTCCCCGCGCCGGTCGGCAGGCGCGCGGGCAGGATCGGCTTTCCGCCGGCGGCGACCCCTGGGAGGACGGCGCATGCCGCGCGCGGGGCAGGGCGCGGGCCCGTCCGCGCTCCGCCGGCAACCCCGCATTTACTTCATTGGGGCAGGATCTCGCTCATGTGGGGTCGCGCTCGTCATCTGCGTGCGGGAGGCGACGGTCTCTCGCTCGAGGCCTGCGCCAGGAGCGCGGGCCTTGCCCTGGCATGCAGCTTCTCCTCGGCGGCCGAACTCGACGCCGCGCTGATCGCCGCTCGTCGTGCCGCCGGCGTCTATGGGCCGAAGCGCCGTCGCCGGCGCATGCTGCTCACCGCCGCCGGCATAGGGGCAGGAGCTCTGGCGGTGGCGATCGTCACGGCCTTCGCCGGCTGAACCCAGGACCATTCCCTCATCGCGCACCGGTGTCGCGGGCGGGATCCGGCCCAACATGCCGGCGCCGTCGCGACGGCAGGTCGGTCTGGAAAAGAAGGGCGTCCCGGAAGGGACGCCCGTCGCTTTTATCTTCCGAGCGCGGAAGCGGAACGAGACTCACGCCGAGTAATACATCTCAAATTCAACCGGATGCGGCGTGTGCTCGAAGCGGATGACCTCCTGCATCTTGAGGTCGATATAGCTGTCGATGAAGTCGTCGTCGAATACGCCGCCGACCTTGAGGAAGGCGCGGTCCTTGTCGAGCTCTTCGAGCGCCTGTCGCAGCGAGCCGCACACGGTCGGGATTTGTTTCAGCTCGGATGGCGGCAGGTCGTAAAGATCCTTGTCGATCGCCGGGCCGGGATCGAGCTTGTTCTTGATGCCGTCGAGGCCGGCCATCACCATGGCGGCGAAGGCGAGATAGGGATTGGCCGTGGGATCGGGGAAGCGCACCTCGACGCGCTTCGCCTTGGGGTTGGTGGTATAGGGGATGCGGCAGGCGGCGGAGCGGTTGCGCGCCGAATAGGCGAGCAGCACCGGCGCCTCGAAGCCGGGCACCAGCCGCTTGTAGGAATTGGTCGTCGGGTTGGAGAAGGCGTTGATCGCCCTGGCATGCTTGATGATGCCGGCGATGTAGGAGAGGCAGGTGTCGGAGAGATCGGCATATTTGTTGCCGGCGAAGACCGGCTTGCCGTCCTTCCAGATCGACTGGTGGCAATGCATGCCGGAGCCGTTGTCGCCATAGACCGGCTTGGGCATGAAGGTCGCGGTCTTGCCGTAGATCTGCGCGACCTGCTGGATGCAATATTTGTAGATGATGAGCTGATCGGCCATCTGCACCATCGGCGAGAATTTCATGCCGAGCTCGTGCTGGGCGGACGCCACCTCGTGATGGTGCTTCTCGACCTTGACGCCCATGCGCGCCATGGCGCCCAGCATCTCCGAGCGCATGTCCTGTGCCGAGTCCTGCGGCGGGACCGGAAAATAGCCTTTCTTGGTCGCAATGCGATGGCCGAGATTGCCGCCTTCGTAGTCGGTGTCGGAATTGACCGGCAGTTCGATCGAGTCGAGCCGGAATCCGGTATTGTAGGGCTCGGCCGAGTATTTGACGTCGTCGAAGACAAAGAACTCGGCTTCCGGCCCGAAATAGACCGTGTCGCCGACGCCCATGGACCTGACCATGCCTTCCGCGCGCTTGGCGATGCCGCGCGGGTCGCGGTTATAGGGCTCGCCGGTGGTCGGCTCGAGCACGTCGCAGATGAGCGACAGCGTGGTCTCGGCGAAAAACGGATCGATGCTCGCGGTCGCCGGATCCGGCATGAGGTTCATGTCCGACTCGTGGATCGCCTTCCAGCCGGCGATCGAGGAGCCGTCGAACATCTGACCCTCGGCAAAAGTCTCCTCATTGATGATCGAGATGTCGAAGGTGACGTGCTGCCACTTGCCGCGCGGGTCGGTGAACCGGAAATCGGCATATTTGACGTCATTGTCCTTGATCATCTTCATGACATCTTTGGCGGTGGTCATGGACTGCATTTCCCCTTTACGGTTGGAGTGTCCGCGGCGGTCACGCGGTTCTGGCTAGATGGCGTCGGTTCCGGACTCGCCCGTCCTGATCCGGATGGCTTCCTCGATGTTGGACACGAATATCTTGCCGTCGCCGATCCGGCCAGTCTGAGCGGCACGCCGGATCGCTTCGATGGCCTTGTCCACCATCTCGTCGCTGAGCACCACCTCGATCTTCACCTTGGGAAGAAAGTCGACGACGTATTCGGCGCCACGGTAAAGCTCCGTATGCCCCTTCTGCCGTCCGAAGCCCTTGGCCTCGGTCACGGTGATGCCCTGAAGCCCGACCTCCTGCAACGCCTCCTTCACTTCGTCGAGCTTGAAGGGCTTGATGATGGCTTCGATTTTCTTCATGCGCTCTCCCTGCTTTTATCCCCCGAAGCCCGCCGCCTGATCGGTCCGGAGAGCCGCGCCACCGGTTAGCAGGTCCCGTGCCAGTCCGACCGGCTGCCGATATTTCCGACAAAACAAGCTATTAGAGGAATTCTCCGCCCGCAGCGCCAGCCCCGCCAGGCATTCGCTGCCCGACAATTAAGCATTATGCCCAGCAATTGACCAGCCGAGCGGGCGGCGCCTATGCAAACGGCCGATGAGCGCCGGCTTGCGCCGCAGAGCGGGAGGCCGCCCGCGCGAGCGCCAAGGCGCGGCGCCCGGGCATCGCCCGTCGCGGCGGTGCAGCGGTCCGCTTGCGTCGGTGATCGCGGCGGGCGATGCTCCTGTCCCCACGCCATGATCGAACTGTTGTCCACCGCTGAAATGGCGGAGGCCGACCGGCTCACCATCGCCGCCGGCACCCCCGGCCTGGAATTGATGGAGAAGGCGGGCCGCGCCGTCGCCGATGCCGTGCTGCGGCTTGGGCTGGCCGGACGCGTGGCCGTGGTGGCCGGCCCGGGCAACAATGGCGGCGACGGTTTTGTCGCCGCGCGCCACCTTATTGCTTCCGGTCGCGAGGTGCGGCTGCTGTTCCTCGGCGAGGTGGCAAGGCTCAAGGGCGACGCGGCGCGCGCGCGCGAACGCTTCCAGGGCAGGGTGGAAGAGGCGCGACCGGCGGCGCTTGCCGGCTGCGATGTCGTGGTCGATGCCTTGTTCGGCGCCGGGCTCGATCGCGACGTCTGCGGCCCCGCGCGGGCGATGATCGAGGCGGTGAACGCGCGCGGCGTGCCGGTCGTCGCCGTCGACCTACCGAGCGGCGTCAACGGCACGACCGGCGCGGTGATGGGAGCGGCGGTCAAGGCCACCCGCACGGTCACGTTCTTTCGCCGCAAGATCGGCCATCTGCTCATGCCCGGCCGGTCATATTGCGGCGCGGTCGAAGTGGCCGATATCGGCATTCCCGCGCGCGTGCTCGAGGCGATCCGGCCCAAGACCTTCGTCAACACGCCGACCCTTTGGCGCGGCTCGTTTCCCGAGCCGCGGCCCGACGGGCACAAATATACGCGCGGCCACGCGGTGGTGGTCTCCGGGGGGATCTTCGCCACCGGCGCGGCGCGGCTCGCAGCGCGCGGCGCGCTGCGTGCGGGCGCGGGGCTGGTGACGATCGCAAGCCCGCGCGAGGCGCTTGCCGTCAATGCGGCGGCGAATCTCGCGATCATGGTGCGGCCGGCGGATGGCGCGGGCGACCTCGCTGCCCTTCTCGCCGATCGGCGGCACAATGCGGTCGTCCTCGGCCCCGGTATTGGCGTCGGCGAAGAAACCCGCGCGCGAACGCTCGCCGTCCTGGCAAGCCCGGCCGCGGCGGTGCTCGACGCCGATGCGCTGACGAGTTTCGCCGGGCGGCGCGCCGAACTCGCGTCCGCCCTCCGCCGCAAGGCCGCCACGGTCCTGACCCCGCATGAAGGAGAATTTAGAAGATTATTCAATGATATATATGTAAATACTTATCTTAAATCAAAACTTGAAAAGACGCGCCGTGCGGCCGACGATGGCGGGGCCGTGGTGCTGTTCAAGGGGGCGGACACGGTGGTCGCGGCACCCGACGGACGCGCGGCGATCGCCGAGAACGCGCCGGCCTGGCTCGCCACGGCCGGTGCCGGGGACGTGCTTGCCGGGATGATCGGCGGTCTCTTGGCGCAAGGCATGCCGGCCTTCGAAGCCGCCAGTGCCGCATGCTGGCTGCACGGTGAGGCGGCGCGCGTGTTCGGACCCGGCCTCATCGCCGAGGATCTGCCGGAGGCATTGCCCGCCGTCTATCGGCGGCTCTTTGCGACACCCCATGGCGGCTGAATCCGCCTCGCTCCGGCAGTCCCTGCCGTTCTTGCCGCCCCCGCCGCGCGTGATATAAGCGCGCGGCCTTTCGGGCGGCGGCCCGCCCGAGGCGGCCGAGCGGGTCAAGCCCTCCGGACGGCGGCGCCGGCAGGCGCCCCGGACCGCCCCTTGCGGGCGTGGCGGAATTGGTAGACGCGCGGGATTTAGGTTCCCGTGACGAAAGTCGTGGGGGTTCAAATCCCTCCGCCCGCACCAGATCGATAGGGTGTGTCAGGTCGCGGAGCATCCCGGATTGAAAAGCTGAGTGCCATGCAAGTCACGGAAACATTGTCCGAAGGTCTCAAGCGCGAATTCCGCGTCGTGGTGCCGGCATCGGAGCTCGACGCGAAGATGACTGCGGCGCTCAACGAGCTCAAGGAACGGGTCGTCATCAACGGGTTCCGGCCCGGCAAGGTGCCGGTGCAGTACCTCAAGCGCCTCTACGGCCGCGCCACGATGGTCGACGTGATCGACGCCACCGTGCGCGAAGCCAACAACCAGATCGTGGGCGAACGCGGCTACAAGCTCGCCGCCGATCCCAAGATCACCCTGCCGCAGGACAAGGACGCGATCGATCGGTTGATCGCCGGCACGGCCGATCTCAACTACACGCTGGCGGTCGAGATCGTGCCGCCCATCGCGCTGGCCGATTTCAAGGCAATCACGCTCACCAAGCTGACCTGCGAGGTCGAGGAGGCCGAGGTCGAGGAGGCGCTGGCGCGGCTGGCCGAGCAGAACCGGCCGTTCGCGCCGCGCCCGCCGGGCGGCAAGGCGGAGAAGGGGGATCGCGTCGTCATTTCTTATGTCGGCACGATCAACGGCGAGCCGTTCGAAGGCGGTCGCGGCGAGGACGTCGCCGTGCAGCTCGGCTCCGGCGTCTTCATTCCAGAGTTCGAAGACCAGCTCATCGGCGCCGCGGCGGGCGAAAGCCGGACGCTCAGGATCACCTTTCCGGCCCATTACGTCGACGGCGCGCTTGCCGGCAAGGAGGCCGACTTCGCCGTCACCGTCAAATCGGTGGAAGCCCCCGGCGCCGTGACGCTCGACGACGCCTTCGCCAAGACGCTCGGCCTTGAGTCGATGGCCAAGCTGCGCGAGGCCGTACGCGACCGCCTGGCGCGGGAGCACGCGGCGATGTCGCGGCAAAAGCTCAAGCGCGCTCTGCTCGACGAGCTCGATCGCCTGCACCAATTCGACCCGCCGCCGACCCTGGTCGAGGCCGAATTCGAGCAAATCTGGAACTCGGTGCTGCAGGAGCTGGAGAGCAAGCACAAGACCTTTGCGGACGAGAATACGACCGAAGAGAAGGCAAGGGCCGAATACCGCGCCATCGCGGAGCGGCGCGTGCGACTCGGTTTGGTGCTCGCCGAAATCGGAGAGAAGAACAACATCACCGTGTCCGAGGAGGAGCTCAACCGGGCGCTGATGGAGCATGTGCGGCTGTTCCCGGGCCACGAGCGGCGGGTCTGGGACTATTACCGGCAGAATCCCCAGGCGCTTGCCGGCCTGCGGGCGCCGATCTTCGAGGAAAAGGTGGTTGATTTCCTGCTGGAACTGGCGAGCGTGACCGAGCAGCGGGTCGCGCGCGCGGAGCTTTACAAGGACGACGACGGGGCCGCCTGAGAAACCGCCCGTTGCAGCGGCGATCAAGGCTCAATAAATCATGCGCTGAGTTCTCACCACGAGGGCGGTTCGGCGGGAAAGCCTTCCGCCGCTGCGGGCAAGGGATGACCGATGCGAGACCCGGCCGACTACTATCTCCAACACCTCGTTCCCATGGTGGTCGAGCAGACCAACCGGGGCGAACGCGCATACGACATCTTTTCGCGGCTGCTCAAGGAGCGCATCATCTTCATCACCGGGCCGATCGAGGACGGGATGGCCTCGCTCGTCGTCGCCCAGCTGCTGTTCCTGGAAGCGGAAAACCCGAAGAAAGAGATCTCGATGTACATCAATTCGCCCGGCGGCGTGGTCACCTCCGGCCTGGCGATCTACGACACGATGCAGTTCATCCGGCCGCCCGTCGCCACGCTGTGCACGGGACAAGCCGCGTCCATGGGTTCGCTTCTGCTCGCCGCGGGGGAAAAGGACATGCGGTTTGCGCTGCCCAATGCGCGCATCCTCGTGCATCAACCCTCGGGCGGTTTCCAGGGACAGGCATCTGACATCCAGCGGCACGCGGAGGATATCATCAAGCTCAAGCGCCGCCTGAACGAGGTCTACGTCAAGCATACGGGCCGCGACTACGAGACGATCGAGAAGACGCTCGACCGCGATTTCTTCATGACCGCGCTCGAAGCCAAGGAATTCGGCATCGTCGACAAGGTGCTCGAGAAGCGGCCGGAGGAACTTCTGCCCAAGGCCGCCTCCTGAGGCCGCCCGCCATGCGGACCGCCGGGCGGGGATGCGGCGGCGGTTTTTGCCGCAATCCGGGGCCACCATCATTAATGGATTCTTGATTAGGTCACTGTTAGCATGCTTCGCTTAGCCTGGGGAGGAGACGACGGGACCGCGGGTTGTCCCACGCCAACCAGCCCGCCGTGCCGCGGAATTTCGGCGCGAAACTTGCTTCGCTCGGGTTGATCGGCGGTAGACTGACGTCGTCGCCGACGTCGGCAGGGCGAAGGAAGTCGCGAAGGGCAGAGTGACGACGGAGACTGGAATGAGCAAGGTCGGCGGCAGCGATTCCAAGAACACGCTTTACTGCTCGTTCTGCGGCAAGAGCCAGCACGAGGTGCGCAAGCTCATTGCCGGTCCCACCGTGTTCATCTGTGATGAATGCGTCGAGCTGTGCATGGACATCATCCGCGAGGAGAACAAGTCCTCGCTGGTGAAGTCGCGCGACGGCATTCCGACTCCGAAGGAGATCCGCAAGGTCCTGGACGACTATGTCATCGGCCAGGATCACGCCAAGAAGGTGCTTTCGGTCGCGGTGCACAATCACTACAAGCGGCTCAATCACGCCTCGAAACACAACGACGTGGAGTTGGCGAAGTCGAACATCTTGCTGATCGGGCCGACCGGTTCGGGCAAGACGCTGCTCGCGCAGACCCTGGCGCGGGTGCTCGACGTGCCTTTCACCATGGCCGACGCCACCACGCTCACCGAGGCCGGCTATGTGGGCGAGGACGTCGAGAACATCATCCTGAAGCTTTTGCAAGCCGCCGACTACAATGTCGAGCGCGCGCAGCGCGGCATCGTCTACATCGACGAGATCGACAAGATCAGCCGCAAGTCCGACAATCCCTCCATCACCCGCGACGTGTCGGGCGAGGGCGTGCAGCAGGCGCTGCTCAAGATCATGGAGGGAACCATCGCATCGGTGCCTCCGCAGGGCGGCCGCAAGCATCCGCAGCAGGAGTTCCTGCAGGTCGACACGACCAACATCCTCTTCGTCTGTGGCGGCGCCTTTGCCGGCCTCGAAAAGATCATTTCGGCCCGCGGCCGGTCGACCTCGATCGGCTTCGGCGCCAAGGTGATGGCCCCGGAGGACCGCAAGCAGGGAGAGATCTTCCGCGAGGTGGAGCCCGAGGATCTGCTCAAATACGGCCTGATCCCGGAATTCGTCGGCCGGCTGCCGGTGGTGGCGACGCTCGACGATCTCGACGAGGCCTCGCTCAAGCGGATCCTGGTCGAACCCAAGAACGCGCTGGTCAAGCAGTATCAACGCCTGTTCGAGATGGAGTCGATCGAACTGACGCTGGCGGAGGAAGCGCTGACCGCGATCGCCCGCAAGGCCATCGAACGCAAGACCGGGGCGCGCGGGCTGCGCTCGATCATGGAGGGCATCCTGCTCGATACCATGTTCGAGCTTCCGAGCCTGGAGGGCGTCGAGGAGGTCGTCATCTCCAAGGAAGTCGTGGAAGGTACCGCCCGTCCGCTTTATATCTACGCCGATCGCAGCGATCGCACGGCGGAGGGAGGCGTCAGCGCTTGAGCTGGCGCCGCAGGCCCGGACCGGATGGCCGCGCAAGGCGCGCGGACGGCGGCCCTGATTCGCCGGGTACGCAGCTTCCGCGCCTCAATTTCACCCGAAACCGGGGTCCTGCTTGCGGATCTGCGGGGCTCGCCTTACCTATTGCGGTGGACGCCGAGAAGCGTACGAAGGATCGTAGTTTCCGCACGGTCGAGGGTTTCGTACCCTTTCTCCGAGTCGCGCCGGGCGATCGTCCGCTCGGCGTTTCCTCGCCTCCCTGCCGGCGCCGCCCGTGCGCGTGCCGCATGCCGCCGATCCCGGCTCAGGGGCACAACGAAAGGACCGTACTGCAATGACGAGCAAGCCACGACCCACGCTGCAACCGGGCGAGACGCGGGCTTATCCCGTGCTGCCGCTGCGCGATATCGTGGTGTTCCCGCACATGATCGTCCCGCTCTTCGTCGGCCGCGAGAAGTCGATCAAGGCGCTGGAAGAGGTCATGCGCTCGGATACGTTCATCCTGCTCGCGACGCAGAAAAACGCCTCCGACGACGATCCGGGCAAGGACGCGATCTTCACGGTCGGAACCTTGGCGACCGTTCTGCAATTGCTGAAACTGCCCGACGGCACGGTCAAGGTGCTGGTGGAAGGCGTCGCTCGGGCCAAGGTGCTCAGATATACCGATCGCACGGAGTTCTACGAGGCCGAGGCGCGCGTGGTCGCCGACGATCTCGGCGATCGCGTCGAGGCCGAGGCAATGGCGCGCTCGGTCATTACCGAGTTCGAGAACTACGTGAAGCTCAACAAGAAGGTGTCGCCCGAAGTCATCGGCGTGATCCAGCAGATCGAGGATTACGCCAAGCTCGCCGACACGGTCGCCTCGCATCTGGCGGTGAAAATCCCCGACAAGCAGGACATTCTCGAGACCCCCGTCGTCACCGAGCGCCTGGAGAAGGTGCTCGGCCTGATGGAAAGCGAGATTTCCGTCCTGCAGGTCGAGAAGCGCATCCGCACGCGCGTCAAGCGTCAGATGGAGAAGACGCAGCGCGAGTACTATCTCAACGAGCAGATGAAGGCGATCCAGAAGGAGCTCGGCGACGAGGACGGGCGCGACGAGCTGCAGGAACTGGAAGAAAAGATCAAGAAGACCAAGCTCTCCAAGGAAGCGCGCGAGAAAGCACAACACGAGCTCAAGAAGCTACGGCAGATGTCGCCGATGTCCGCGGAGGCGACCGTCGTGCGCAATTATCTTGATTGGCTGCTGTCGATCCCCTGGAACAAGAAGACCAAGGTCAAGAAGGATCTGACGCTCGCCCAACAGATTCTCGACGCCGATCACTACGGGCTGGAGAAGGTGAAGGAGCGGATCCTCGAATACCTCGCCGTGCAGCAGCGCGCCAACAAGCTGACGGGCCCGATCCTCTGCCTGGTCGGCCCGCCGGGCGTCGGCAAGACGTCGCTCGGCAAATCGATCGCGCGCGCCACCGGTCGCGAATTCGTTCGCGTTTCGCTCGGCGGGGTGCGCGACGAGGCCGAGATCCGCGGTCACCGCCGCACCTATATCGGTTCGATGCCGGGCAAGATCATCCAGTCGATGCGCAAGGCCAAGACCTCCAATCCGCTGTTCCTGCTCGACGAGGTCGACAAGATGGGCGCCGACTTCCGCGGCGATCCGTCGTCCGCCTTGCTGGAAGTGCTCGATCCCGAGCAGAACCACACCTTCAACGACCATTATCTCGAGGTCGACTACGACTTGTCTCACGTGATGTTCATCACCACGGCGAACACGCTCAACATACCGCCGCCGTTGATGGATCGCATGGAGATCATCCGCATCGCGGGCTACACCGAAGACGAGAAGGTCGAGATCGCCCGCAGGCATTTGATCCCGCACGCGATCGAGAAGCACGGCCTCAAACCGGGAGAATGGTCGATCGACGACGAGGCGCTGCTCACCATCATCCGCCGCTACACGCGTGAGGCGGGCGTGCGCAATCTCGAGCGCGAGCTCTCCACTTTGATCCGCAAGGCGGTGAAGGAGCTCATGACTTCGAAGGACAAATCGACCATTGCCGTGACCGCGGCCAGCCTCGGCGATTATCTCGGCGTGCCCAAATACCGGTACGGGGAGGTCGAAGAGGAGGATCAGGTCGGCGTCGTCACCGGTCTCGCCTGGACCGATGTCGGCGGGGAACTGCTCACCATCGAAGCGGCCATGATGCCGGGCAAGGGCCGGATGACGGTGACGGGCAATCTGCGCGACGTGATGAAGGAGTCGATCTCCGCCGCGGCATCCTATGTACGGTCGCGCGCGGTGGCCTTCGGCATCGAGCCGCCGCTGTTCGACAAGCGCGACATCCACGTGCACGTGCCGGAGGGCGCGACGCCGAAGGATGGCCCCTCCGCCGGCGTCGCGATGGTCACCGCGATCGTCTCGGTCGTGACCGGCATCCCGGTGCGCCGCGACGTGGCCATGACCGGCGAGATCACCCTGCGCGGCCGCGTGCTGCCCATCGGCGGCCTCAAGGAAAAGCTGCTCGCGGCCGCCCGCGGCGGCATGAAGACGGTGCTGATCCCCGAGGAAAACGCCAAGGATCTGGTGGAAATCTCGGACACGATCAAGAAGGGCTTGGACATCGTCCCCGTCACCCGCATGGACGAGGTGCTGGCGCGGGCGCTCGTGCGCATGCCCGAGCCGATCGTCTGGGATGAGGAAGCGGCAAAGCTTGCCGAACCCGCCGCTGCGGAGCCTGCGGTGGATGAGGACGGCGCCGGGCTGACCGCGCATTGAAGGCGTGATCGGCCGAAAAAGGCGCCGCGCCGGTTGCCATCCTCGCAAGCGCGCGCCCGGCGCGAAAACCGGCCTGCGTCGTTTGAGACGTCCCGCATCTGAGACCTCCTGCATCTGCCGACACCGAGAAACCCGTCCCGCCGGAGCGGGGCGGGTTTCTCGCCGGGCCGCGGCTGCCGGTCATGCGACCACGGGCGTTCCCCCTCGGACGGCGCGGACAGGGCGGGCGGCGCCGCTGTCATTGACAGCAAAGGTTGGACGGCCGAGGATGGCTCGTGCCTCGTTCATGCGGGGGAGAGGTGGCCATGACGGTCGACGGCGGAGTGGCGACTGCGGCCGCGTTTGCCGTCGGCGCCATGCCCGGGGCGGCCGGTCGCGGTCCTGTACCGAGAGCGCGTCGCTTCGCCGATCGCCGCCGGCAAAGAAACTGCGACGCGGATATCGAGGCCGGGCAACATGCGTTGCACGAAGATGAAAGTTCTTGGCGCGCCGGCCGCGTGACGCGCTTGGCCGAGCAAGTCTGCATCGGCCCGGCTTTGGCCGAGCGCGGCACGGGCGGCGTATCGACTGTCGACCGTAACGATCAAGTCAATGGCCGCGGCATCTGCGCCAGGAACGGGCATGGCGCCGAACGCGGAGAAAGCAACGGGCCGGGCCAAACGCGCTAGACGGCAGACTCCGGCGCCGGGTGAGACCGGCGAACGGAGCAAGGATGCTTGTTGTCGAACAAGGGCCCGATCGGAAGGGGCCGCCGCCGCGGCCGCACAGGGGGATCATCATGACACTCGAGTCGAAACTATTCGCTGGTGCCGTCATCCTTTTGCTCAGCGCGGTGCCGGCTGCAGCCGGCGTCTGGGGCGCGCTCGCGACCAGCCCCGATGCCGATTACGGCTGGTCCAAGAATTACGACACCGAGGAAGAAGCGGAAGAGCGCGCGATGCGCGAATGCCGCAAGTATTCACGTCAATGCGCGATCAAGCGGACGTTCCGCAATGTCTGCGTCAGCGTGGCGGCGGCGTCGAACGGCGCGATGGGCTGGACCTGGGGCTACGGCCGCAGCGAAGGCAATCGCCGGGCCATGAACGAGTGCCGGTCGAACGGCGGCAGGAATTGCCGGCTCGTGGAACGGTTCTGCACCGGCTATGCCGACGACGATTGACGTTGCCGACGGTGCGCCGAGCTGCCGACTCAAGAAGGCGGTAGAGTACTGCGCCCGGGAGCCGGGATCGCGTGGCATTCCGGTCGTCCCCGCACGGCGGGCGCGCTTGCGCCCACCGGCGCAGGGGCGCTAAGGGAAGGACGCGGGCGGTTAGCTCAGCTGGTAGAGCGCCTGCTTTACACGCAGGATGTCGGCGGTTCGATTCCGTCACCGCCCACCAGGCGACGAGCGGTCCGAACCGGTCGCCCGCTCCGCGCCGGGTCGGCGCGCGGCGGGCCGGAATGGAAAAACGGCGGGCATGGAGCGCTTTGCTCCGCACCCGCCGCTCGCACGCCGGAGGGTCCGGCCTCGTTCGCGTCAGATCGCTTCCTTCAGTTCTTTTGACGCACGGAACGCGACTTTCTTGCTTGCCTTGATCTGGATCGCTTCGCCGGTTGCGGGGTTGCGGCCCATGCGCGCGGCGCGCTTGCGCACCTGCAGGATACCGAGGCCGCCAATGCGAATGCGCTCGCCCTTTTTGAGGTGCTTGACGATGTTGCCGACGAGATCGCCGAGCACGGCCTCGGCCTGCTTCTTCGACATCTCGTGGGATTCCGCGAGCGCGGCGGCGAGATGTTTCAACGTGACGGTCGGCGGTGTCGGCGCCTTCGGTGTCGGAGCCTTTCCAGGAGCCATTGCCATCGGTGGGACCCTCCTTTGAATCCGCAAGCTTGGCGAGACGCCAAACCCGTTCGCCCGAATAGACGATTCGGGGGGCGTCTGACCATCGATTCCTACGAATAAATAAGGCTTTTTCGCAATTCCGTGGAGGCGGGACGGTTCGCCTTGACTTGCCCGCAGCCCGTCTTTAACTCCTGCGCACGCCCGCGGGGGCGTAGCTCAGTTGGTTAGAGCGCTGCCCTGTCACGGCAGAGGCCGCGGGTTCGAGTCCCGTCGCTCCCGCCACGAAATCAATGACTTAACCGCAATTCTCGCGCTCGGGGCGCCGCGCAGGGAGTTCGCGGGGCGTCGCGGCCGGCGCGCTTAAGACCTTTGTCTTCGACATGTTCGGCACGCCGGGCGAGCGGCGAGGCCTGGTCGCGCGGCCCGGGCGGGCCGGCCATCTGCACCGCGCGGCGACCGCCTCGATTGGGCCGCCTTTGCGGAGACCTCCCCTGGCGCCGAGGACCGGCCGGGAATGGAGACGGTTCGCCGCCGGCTTAGCGCCGGTGATGCTGCCGTCCGCCATGGCGAGTCGACGGAACGGCCATGCGCACTAACCCCGATAGACCGGCTCCGGTTGGGTGAAGAAGCTCCACAGGATGTGATAGACGAGCCGGTAGTTCTTCTGCTGGAAGCTTGCGTGGGAAATGCCCGGCATGACGGCAAAATGCTTGTCGGGATTCGGCAGCTTCACGAAGAAGCGGATCAGGTCATCCATGGCCGCAATCCCATCCCACTGGCCGCGCATGATGAGCGTCGGCACGGTGATCTTCTCCGGATCGACGACCGGCAGATGCGCGCACATGTCCACATAGGTGCCGGTCGGGACCGACGTGTCGAGGGCGACGACCGCTTCGGCGAAGGCGTCGATCACGCTTTCCTCCGCGGTGCCCGGATGATCGCGGTCGAAGATCGAATGAATGAACGCCTTGTCGATCCTGCGCCGGTTGCTCGCCATGAACTCGGGGAGTTTCTTGCGCCGTTCGGCGAGCGTGGGCGAACCTTCGCCGGTCCACACCATGGCGTCGAGCGCAAGACGCGCGACCAGTTCCGGATGGCGCTGCGCGAACAGGGCCGCGCGCAACGCGCCCGACGATATGCCGTAGACAAGCAGCGGCTTCTCACCCCGCACGCTCCGGATGTAGCGCGCCGCCGCATGGCAATCGTCCGCGCCCTGCGCGATCGGGGCGTTGTTGTCGCGGTCCTTGGTGGAGCGGCCGTAGCCTTCCATGTCGACGCACCAGCAATCGAAGCCGCGACGCGCGAACCAGTCCATGACCGATGAATCGGGACGCCCGGCCACCTGCAGATCGAAGGTCGGCTGCGCCGCCATCGACGAGCCGTGCACGAACAGGATGATGCCGGCGCTCCGTGCCGGATCGCCGGCGTGCTTTTCCCAAAGAAACAGCTTCACGCCGCCGTCTTTCGTCGTCCAGTGCTCCTCGCCGCGGATCGCGGCGGGCGCGATTTGTTCGTGCATCGTCCACCTGCAAGTCACCGCTGCGCGTCAGCCGCGGCTTTCCGTGATACCGGCCCCATCCCGCGCGCCGCGACGCTATCCGGAAGTGCCGGGGCCGACGCCGCGACTGCGTCGTTGCCCGCTATTTAAAGAATTTCCCGCCATGACGGTACCGCTTCCATCCGGTCGGAACCTGCTAGTTGATCGGTTTGATGTGATTGGCCTCGATCACGCGACGCCATTTGTCGACTTGCGCCTGCATGAAGGAGGCGAACTCGGGTTGCGTCATGACGAGCGGCGTCGCGCCTTGTTCGGTCCATGCGGCGACGATGTCGGGTCGTTCGAGGATGCGGGTGATCTCGCGGTTGAGCCGATTGATGATCGGCTGCGGCGTGCCTTTCGGCGCCATGAAACCCACCCACAAGGTGGCCTGGAATCCGGGAACGCCCGCTTCGGAGATGGTCGGTACCTCGGGCAGCACCGGCGATCGTTTCGTCCCGCTGGTACCGAGCGCGCGCACCTTGCCGGCCGCGATCAAGGGCGCCATGGTCGGCACGCTGTCGAACAGGATCTGGATCTCGCCGCTGAGGATGTCGGTGCGCATGCCGGTCGAACCGCGATAGGGCACGTGCACGATGTTGATGCCCGTGAGAGTCATCAGCAGTTCGGCCGCCATATGATAATTCGATCCGGGGCCTGACGATCCGAAATTGAGCGAACCGGGCTTGGCCTTGGCGAGCGCGATGAGCTCCTTCAGGGTCTTCGCCGGCACGGAAGGATTCACCACCAGCACCAGATCGGAGTCGATGAGCGGCGCGACCGGCACCAGGTCCTGCATCAGGTGATAGGTTTTTCTGGTGAAAAGCGTTTCATTGACCGTCTGCGTGCCCGAGACCATCAGCAGTGTGTAGCCATCGGGCGCCGACTTGGCGACGTAGTCGGTGCCGATCGTGGTCCCCGCCCCAGGTCGGTTCTCCACCACGAAGGGCTGATGCAGGGCCTTCTGCAGCTCCTGCGAGACGATGCGCGCATAGAGGTCGGTCGGCCCGCCGGCGCCGAAGGGGGCGATGATGCGCACCGGCCGGTCCGGATAGGTATCGGCCGCGGCGGCGCCGCTCGCGTTGAAGAAGACGAGCATGAGCGCCGCATATCGTCCAAGGCGCGCCATCCGACCGTTCCATCCCGATGCAGCCGCGCGGGAGCCGAAGACTATCAAAGCGCCATCGGCCGCTGCAAATGGCCGCGGCGGGCAGGCCGCCTTGGGACGGCGCCGGCGGCGACTTGCACCGCTTTATACGCTGCGCTAAAGCCTCGAGCGCTCCCGTCCCTGAAACCATTCCGAAGAGCGGCAAGGGCTGTGCTTGCGGGGCGCCAGGTCCCGGTGTCGAGCGGCCGAGCGGTCAAAGACGCGTGGTCTGTCCTTATCGGAGGCGTGGGGCGTTGTCGGTCGAGGTCGCCATGAACGCGTTGCTTCAGGACTACCTGCCCCTCGTCATTTTCATGGCTGTGGCGCTGGCGATCGGGCTGGCGCTCTTGGTCGCGCCCTTCCTTGTCGCCTACAAGCAGCCGGATCCGGAAAAACTTTCGGCCTACGAATGCGGCTTCAACGCGTTCGACGATGCCCGGATGAGATTCGACGTGCGCTACTATCTCGTCGCCATCCTGTTCATCATCTTCGACCTCGAGGTGAGCTTCCTGTTCCCGTGGGCGGTCGCGTTCCATAAGATCGGCGCCTTCGGTTTCTGGTCGGTGATGCTTTTCCTTGGCGTGTTGACCATCGGCTTCATATATGAGTGGCGGAAGGGGGCATTGGAATGGGATTGATGGCCCGATGACACTCGTCGCCCCGGCTCCCAAGGGTCTCGTCGATCCGCGCAGCGGAGAACCTGCCGGCGCGAACGATCTCTTTTTTCAGGACGTGAAGGCGGAGCTCTCCGACAAGGGCTTCCTGGTCACGGCGGCGGAGGACCTGATTACCTGGGCGCGCACCGGCTCGCTGATGTGGATGACGTTCGGGCTTGCCTGCTGCGCCGTCGAAATGATGCAGATGTCGATGCCGCGCTACGACGCGGAGCGTTTCGGCTTTGCCCCGCGCGCCTCCCCGCGCCAGTCGGACGTGATGATCGTCGCCGGCACGCTGACCAACAAGATGGCGCCCGCCTTGCGCAAGGTCTATGACCAGATGCCGGAGCCGCGCTACGTGATCTCCATGGGCTCCTGCGCGAACGGGGGCGGCTACTACCACTATTCATACTCGGTGGTGCGCGGATGCGACCGCATCATTCCCGTCGACATCTACGTGCCCGGCTGCCCGCCGACCGCCGAGGCGCTTCTCTATGGCGTCATGCTGCTGCAGAAGAAGATCCGCCGCACGGGAACGATCGAGCGGTAGGGTCGGATAGGCCGCGGTTGGGACGATGATCGACAGCGAACGCCTCGAAACGCTTGCGCAAAGCATTCAAGCCGATCTCGCCGGCGCGGTGACGGGCTATGAGATCGTCCGCGGCGAACTCACCTTGCGCGCCGAGGCCGCCCACATCGTCAAGGTCGCGCGCTACCTGCGCGACGCGAGGCAATGCCAGTTCTCCTGCATCATCGATATCACCGCGGTCGATTGGCCCGGCCGCGAGAAGCGCTTCGACGTCGTCTACCATTTCCTGTCGCCGCGGCTCAATCAGCGCGTGCGCGTGAAGATCGAGACCGACGAGACGACGCCCGTGCCGTCGATCATCGACGTCTATCGCGGCGCGGACTGGTACGAGCGGGAGACCTATGACCTCTATGGCGTCCTGTTCACCGGCCACCCGGATTTGCGCCGTATCCTCACCGACTATGGTTTCGAAGGTCACCCGCTGCGCAAGGATTTCCCGCTCACCGGCTTCGTGGAGGTGCGGTGGGACGACGAGGAGAAGCGGGTGAAATACGAGCCGGTGCAACTTGCTCAGGAATTTCGCAATTTCGATTTTCTCTCGCCCTGGGAGGGTACCGACTACGTGCTTCCGGGCGACGAGAAGGCGAAAGCCGGCGGCAAGGGGGCATGACGCCATGAAGCCCACGCTGAAGCCAGGTCTCAGGCACTCGTTCTCCTATACGGTTCCGGAAAACAAGACCGTCCCTTACACGTTTCCGGAATCGCCGCTGCTCGCGGCCATGCCCAAGGTTTTCGCCACCGGTTTCATGATCGTGCTGATGGAGTGGACCTGCGCGCAGTTGCTGGAGCCTCATCTGGAGGTGGGCGAGGGCAGCCTCGGCACCCATGTCGATGTCAGCCACACGGCGGCGACCCCGCCGGGCATGACGGTGACCGTCGAGGCCGAGCTCACCGCGGTGAACGGCCGCAAGCTGGTCTTCAAGGTGCGCGCGCATGACGGCCTCGACATGATCGGGGAAGGCCGCCATGAAAGGGCGGTGGTCAACTGGGACCGTTTCAATGCCCGGGTCGCGCAGAAGGCCAGGGCGGCGGCGGACTTGGTGGGCTGATGGGCGAGACCACGCTGCGCAATTTCACGATGAATTTCGGACCGCAGCATCCGGCGGCGCACGGCGTGCTGCGCCTGGTGCTGGAACTCGACGGCGAAGTCGTCGAACGTGTGGACCCGCATATAGGGTTGCTCCATCGCGGCACCGAGAAGCTGATCGAGCACAAGACCTATCTGCAGGCGGTGGGCTATTTCGATCGGCTCGATTACGTCGCGCCGATGAACCAAGAGCACGCATTTTGCCTCGCGGTCGAAAAACTGCTCGGCATCACCGTTCCGCGGCGCGCGCAGTTGATCCGCGTGCTCTATGCCGAAATCGGGCGGCTTTTGTCGCATCTGCTCAACGTCACCACGCAGGCGATGGATGTCGGTGCGCTGACGCCGCCGTTGTGGGGGTTCGAGGAACGCGAAAAGCTGATGGTGTTCTACGAGCGCGCCTCCGGCAGCCGCATGCATGCCAAATATTTCCGGCCCGGAGGCGTGCACCAGGATCTGCCGCCGCAGCTGATCGACGACATCGATGCATTCTGCAATCCCTTCCTCAAGGTGGTCGACGATCTTGACCGCCTGCTCACGGACAACCGCATCTTCAAGCAGCGCAACGTCGACATCGGCGTCGTCAAGCTCGAGGATGCGTGGAACTGGGGTTTCTCCGGCGTGATGGTGCGCGGCTCGGGCGCCGCCTGGGATCTGCGCCGGGCGCAGCCCTATGAGTGCTATTCCGAGCTCGATTTCGAGATCCCGGTCGGAAAGAACGGCGATTGCTACGACCGTTACCTCGTCCGCATGGAGGAGATGCGGCAATCGACCCGCATCATGCAGCAGTGCTGCGCCAAGCTGCGTGCGAAGGACGGGCAGGGACCGGTTGCGGTCGAAGACCACAAGATCGTGCCCCCCCGACGCGCCGAGATGAAGCGGTCGATGGAGGCGCTCATCCATCACTTCAAGCTCTACACCGAGGGCTACCACGTGCCGGCCGGCGAGGTCTACGCCGCGGTCGAGGCGCCCAAGGGCGAGTTCGGCGTCTATCTGATCGCCGACGGCACCAACAAGCCGTACAAATGCAAGATCCGCGCGCCGGGTTTCGCCCACCTTCAGGCGATGGATTTCCTCACCCGCGGTCATATGCTCGCGGACGTCTCGGCCATTCTCGGCTCGCTCGACATCGTGTTCGGCGAGGTGGACCGATGAGCGTGCGCCGGCTCGCCCCGCCCGAACTGCAACCGAAGAGTTTCGCCTTCACGGCGGAAAATCTCGCTTGGGCGAAACAGCAGCTCGCCAAATATCCGCCGGGCCGGCAGCAATCGGCGATCATCCCGCTGCTGTGGCGCGCGCAGCAACAGGCCGGCGGTTGGCTGCCGGAGCCGGCGATCCGTTACGTGGCCGACTTCCTCGGGGTTGCGCATATTCGGGCGCTGGAGGTCGCCACGTTCTACACCATGTTCAATCTGCAGCCGGTCGGCAGATTCCACGTGCAGCTGTGCGGCACGACCCCATGCCGGCTGCGCGGGGCGGACGAACTTGAGCGCGTCTGCCGCGCGCGCATCGGGGCGCCGGGCGCGGTCACCCATGACGGCAAGTTCTCCTGGGTCGAAGTCGAATGCCTCGGCGCCTGCGTCAATGCGCCCATGGTGCAGATCAATGAGGATTACTACGAGGACCTGACCGCCGAAAGCTTCGGCCGGATTCTCGACGAACTCGCCGCCGGCAGGAAAGTGAAGCCGGGTCCGCAGATCGATCGGCAGCTGTCGGCGCCGGTGGGCGGTCCCACGACGCTCAAGGAAAAGGCCTGAGCGATGCTCGCTGACAAGGACCGGATATTCCGCAACCTCTACGGCCTGCATGATTGGCGGCTCAAGGGCGCACGCGCCCGCGGCGCCTGGGACGCTACCAAGGCGATCCTGGCCAAGGGTCGCGAGGCGATCATCGACGAGATCAAGAATTCGGGTTTGCGCGGCCGCGGCGGCGCCGGCTTTCCGACCGGCCTCAAATGGTCGTTCATGCCCAAGAAGTCGGACGGCCGGCCGCACTACCTTGTCGTCAACGCCGACGAATCGGAGCCCGGCACCTGCAAGGACCGGGAGATCATGCGCAACGATCCGCACCTGCTGATCGAAGGTTGCCTGATCGCCGGCTTCGCGATGGGTGCGAACACGGCCTATATCTACGTGCGCGGCGAATTCGTGCACGAACGCCGGCGGCTCGAGGCCGCGGTCGAAGAGGCCTATGCGGCGAGGCTCATCGGCAAGAACAATGTGCACGGCTGGGATTTCGACCTCCACGTGCATCACGGCGCGGGCGCCTATATCTGCGGCGAGGAGACCGCATTGCTCGAAAGCCTCGAGGGCAAGAAGGGGATGCCGCGGCTCAAGCCGCCGTTCCCGGCCAATGTCGGGCTCTATGGGTGCCCCACCACGGTGAACAACGTCGAATCGATCGCGGTGGTGCCAGACATCATGCGCCGCGGCGCGTCATGGTTTGCGTCGATCGGCAGGCCCAACAATACCGGGACCAAGCTGTTCTGCATTTCCGGTCATGTCGAGCGGCCGTGCAACGTCGAAGAGGCCATGGGAATTCCGCTGCGCGAGCTGCTCGAGACCCATGCCGGGGGCGTGCGCGGCGGTTGGGACAATCTGCTCGCGGTGATCCCCGGCGGTTCGTCGATGCCGCTGGTGCCGGCCGGCAAGGATTGGGCCGATTCGCTCATCCTGGATTTCGACGGCTGCCGCGACAAGAAATCGGCGCTCGGGACCGCGGCCGTGATCGTGATGGACAAGTCGACCGACATCGTGCGGGCGATGGCGCGGATCTCCTATTTCTACAAGCACGAGTCGTGCGGCCAGTGCACCCCTTGTCGCGAGGGCACGGGCTGGATGTGGCGCGTGCTCATGCGCATGGCGGAAGGCCGCGCGCAGAAGCGCGAGATCGACATGCTCATGGATGTGACCACCCAGATCGAGGGTCACACGATATGCGCCTTCGGCGACGGCGCGGCCTGGCCGGTGCAGGGATTGCTGCGGCATTTCCGCGGCGAGATTGAGCGGCGTATCGACGAATATACGCGCAATGCCGACGCGGACGGCGCCGTGCGCGAGGCCGCGGAGTAGCGCGCATGCACCTTGCCCAGTTCAATATCGCGCGCATCCGCTATCCGCTCGACGATCCGCGCATGACCGAGTTCGTCGACAACGTGAAGCGGGTCAACGCGCTTGCCGAGCAGATCGAGGGTTTCGTCTGGCGGCTTCAGGACGAAAGCGGCCATGCCATGAACATGCGCGTCTACGACGATCCGACGATTCTGCCGAATCTGACCGTGTGGGAGAACGCGGCGGCGCTCGAGCGCTTCGTGTGGCGGACGGTGCACGGCCGGTTCTATCGCCGGCGTGAGGAATGGTTCGAACCGATCGCGGCTCCGCTCGTGATGTGGTGGGTGGCGGAAGGTGCGCGGCCGACCCTGGCGGAGGGTGTCAGGCGACGTGACCACTTCATCGCCCATGGAGCCAGCGATTTCGCCTTCGGCTGGGAGCACCTGCCGGAAGCGGGACTGTGGAAGTCGCAACGCGGCGCAAAATTGAACGAACGGGCGGCATGATGAGGCTGATCGTCGACGGACGGGAGATCGACGTCCCCCCGGAATACACGCTGCTGCAGGCCTGCGAGGCCGCCGGGGCGGAGATCCCGCGTTTCTGCTTCCATGAGCGGCTGTCGATCGCCGGCAATTGTCGCATGTGCCTCGTCGAGGTCGTCGGCATTCCCAAGCCGCAGGCGTCCTGCGCGATGGCGGTGAAGGATCTCCCTCCCAACAAGGACGGTTCGCCCAAAAAGGTCAACACGCGCACGCCGATGGTCAAGAAGGCGCGCGAAGGGGTGATGGAATTTCTGCTGATCAACCATCCGCTCGATTGCCCGATCTGCGACCAGGGAGGCGAGTGTGATCTGCAGGACCAGGCCATGGCCTACGGCGTGGACGCCTCGCGCTATGCGGAGAACAAACGGGCCGTCGAGGACAAATATATCGGTCCCCTGGTCAAGACCATCATGACGCGCTGCATCCATTGCACGCGCTGCATCCGTTTCTCGACCGAGGTTGCGGGAGTGCCGGAGCTCGGCGCCATCGGCCGCGGCGAGGACATGGAGATCACGACCTATCTCGAGCATGCCATGACCTCGGAGCTGCAGGGCAACGTCGTCGATCTGTGCCCGGTGGGGGCGCTCACGTCGAAGCCCTATGCCTTCTCGGCGCGTCCCTGGGAGCTGACCAAGACCCAGTCCATCGACGTCATGGATGCGCTCGGCTCGGCCATCCGCATCGACACGCGCGGACGCGAGGTGATGCGCATCCTGCCGCGCGTCAATGACGACGTGAACGAGGAGTGGATTTCCGACAAGACGCGGCACGTCGTCGACGGCCTGCGCACCCAGCGGCTCGATCAACCCTATGTCCGCGACCAGGGGCGGCTGCGTCCGGCGAGTTGGGCCGAGGCCTTTGCCGCGATCGTGGCGAAGGTGAAGGCGACGGAGCCGCAGCGGATCGGCGCCATCGCCGGCGATCTTTGCGCTGCCGAAGAGATGTATGCGCTCAAGGACCTGCTGACGCGTCTTGGCAGCGCCAATATCGATGCACGGCAGGACGGCGCGGCCTTCGATCCGTCCTGGGGCCGCGCCACCTATCTATTCAACGCCACCATCGCCGGCATCGACCGCGCCGATGCGCTGCTGATCATCGGCTCCAATCCCCGGCGCGAGGCGGCGGTGCTCAATGCGCGCATCCGCAAGCGCTGGCGCGCGGGTCACTTCCCCATCGCACTGATCGGCGAGAAATGCGATCTCACCTATCCTTACGACTATCTCGGCGGCGGCGCCGAGACGCTTGCCGGCATCGGCAAGAGCCGGTTCGCCGAGGCCGTGCGCAGGGCCGAGCGACCGATCGTGCTGCTCGGGGCCGGCGCGGTGACGCGGGATGACGGCGCCGCCGTCGCCGCGCTCGCGGCCCGCACGGCGATCGAGCTCGGCGCCGTCAAGCACGGCTGGAACGGCTTCTCGGTCCTGCACCACGCCGCCTCCCGGGTGGCGGCGCTCGACCTCGGCCTGGTGCCGGGCGCCGGAGGCAAGACGGCCGCGCAGATGGCCGCCGGCGCGGTCGACGTGCTGTTCCTGCTCGCGGCCGACGAAATCGACGTCAAGCCCGGACCGTTCGTCATCTACATCGGCACGCATGGCGACCGCGGCGCGCACCGCGCCGACGTCATTCTTCCCGGCGCCGCCTATCCGGAGAAATCGGGCCTTTACGTCAACACCGAGGGACGCGTGCAGCTTGCCAACCGGGCCGGGTTCCCGCCCGGCGATGCGCGCGAGGATTGGGCCATCCTGCGGGCGCTTTCCGAGCGGCTCGGCGCGCGGCTTCCCTATGACTCGCTCGCGGCGCTGCGCGAGCGCCTGTTTACGGCGCATCCGCCGCTGATGCGGCTCGGCGAGGTCGTTCCGGGCGACATCGAGGACATCGGCAAGCTCGCCAAACGCGGCGGGGACCCGCGACGCGACGTGTTGAAATCGCCGATCGACGACTTCTACCTGACCAATCCGATCGCGCGCGCGTCGGCGGTGATGGCGGAATGTTCGGCCTTGGCGCAGGCTGCCGCCAGGACGGCGGCGGAGTAGGGGTCCGATGGAACCGTTTTTCTCGACCTATGTCTGGCCGGTGGTCGTGATCGTGGCGCAGTCGCTGCTGCTGCTCGTCATTCTGCTCATCGCCATCGCCTATATCCTGCTGGCGGACCGAAAGATCTGGGCAGCGGTCCAGATCCGGCGCGGGCCCAACGTGGTCGGGCCTTGGGGGCTGCTGCAATCTTTCGCCGATCTCATCAAATTCGTGTTGAAGGAGCCCGTGATCCCGGCGGCAGCCAACAAAGGCGTGTTCCTCCTTGCGCCGCTCGTGACCTGCACGCTTGCGCTCGCCGCCTGGGCCGTGATTCCGGTCAATGCCAAATGGGTGATCGCCGACATCAACGTCGGCGTGCTCTACATCTTCGCCATCTCCTCGCTCATGGTCTACGGCGTGATCATGGCGGGATGGGCGTCGAACTCCAAATATCCGTTCCTCGCCGCGCTGCGCTCGGCCGCGCAAATGGTCTCCTACGAGGTGTCGATCGGTTTCGTCTTCATCACCGTGCTGCTCTGCGCCGGCTCGCTCAACCTTTCCAGGATCGTCGAAGCGCAGGACGGGTCCCTGGGCCTGTTCTCCTGGTACTGGCTGCGGCTCCTGCCGATGTTCGTGGTGTTCTTCGTCTCCGCCCTCGCCGAGACCAATAGGCCGCCATTCGATCTCGTGGAGGCGGAATCGGAACTGGTCGCGGGCTTCATGGTCGAATACGGTTCCACCCCCTATATGATGTTCATGCTCGGCGAGTACGTGGCGATCGCGACCATGTGCGCCATGGGCACGATTCTTTTCCTCGGCGGCTGGTTGCCGCCGGTACCTTATCCTCCGTTCACGTGGATACCCGGCGTCATCTGGTTCACGCTCAAGGCGCTGTTCCTGTTCTTTCTGTTCGCCATGGCCAAGGCGATCGTGCCGCGCTATCGCTACGACCAGCTCATGCGGCTCGGTTGGAAGGTCTTCCTGCCGTGGTCCTTGGCCATGGTAGCGATTGTCGCCGCGGTCCTGCAGTACGGGCCCGCCGTGCTTGCCGCAGTCAGATGAGGACGTGATGAAACTCGACCGCGCGGCCAAGAGCATTTTCCTCTGGGAGTTCGTGACCGGCCTGGCGCTGGCGCTGCGTTATTTCTTCCGTCCCAAGGCGACGCTCAACTATCCCTTCGAGAAGGGCCCGCTCTCGCCGCGGTTTCGCGGCGAGCACGCGCTGCGGCGCTATCCCAACGGCGAGGAACGCTGCATTGCCTGCAAACTGTGCGAGGCGATCTGCCCGGCGCAGGCCATCACCATCGAGGCCGGCCCGCGGCGCAACGACGGCACGCGGCGCACGACACGCTACGACATCGACATGGTCAAATGCATCTATTGCGGTCTGTGTCAGGAGGCCTGCCCGGTCGACGCCATCGTAGAGGGGCCGAACTTCGAGTTCGCGACCGAGACGCGGGAAGAACTCTATTACGACAAGGAGCGCCTGCTCGCCAATGGCGACCGCTGGGAACGCGAGATCGCCCAGAACATCGCGCTCGACGCGCCATACAGGTGATCCGATGGTCGTGCAGGCGCTTTTCTTTTATTTGTTTGCCGGCATCTGCGTGGCCAGCGCGTTCATGGTGATCGCCGCGCGCAATCCGGTACATTCGGTGCTCTACCTCATTCTCGCCTTCGTCAACGCCGCCGGTCTGTTCGTGATGATGGGCGCCGAATTTCTCGCCATGATCCTGGTCGTGGTCTATGTCGGCGCGGTTGCCGTGCTGTTCCTGTTCGTGGTCATGATGCTCGACGTCGATTTTGCCTCGCTCAGGCAGGGCGTGCTGCAATACCTTCCGATCGGCGCATTGATCGGCGGAATTTTTCTCGCCGAGCTGCTGCTGGTGGTGGGCGCCTGGACCATCGGTCCGGGCGTGCCGAAGGCGGTCGCCGCGCCGATCCCGGCCGGCACCTCGAATACCGAGGCGATCGGCCTCGTCCTCTACACGCGTTACGCCTATTTCTTCGAAGCCGCCGGTTTCATTCTGCTGGTGGCGATGGTCGGCGCGATCGTGCTGACGCTGCAGCACCGCGCGCGCGTGCGCCGGCAGGACATCGCGCGGCAGGTGGCACGTACGCCGGCGCAGGCCGTCGAACTTCGCCGCGTGCGGCCGGGGCAGGGGCTGGGAGGCAGCGCATGACGATCGGGCTCGGGCACTATCTTGCGGTCGCCGCCATCCTTTTCACGCTCGGCATCTTCGGCATTTTCCTCAACCGCAAGAACGTCATCATCATATTGATGTCGATCGAATTGATCCTGCTCGCGGTCAACATCAATCTTGTCGCCTTTTCGGCGCATCTCGGCGACATCGTGGGCCAGATCTACGCGCTCATCGTGCTTACCGTCGCGGCGGCGGAAACGGCGATCGGGCTCGCCATCCTCGTCATATTTTATCGCAACCGCGGCACGATCGCGGTCGAAGACATCAATTTGATGAAAGGCTAGGGCAGCGCGCGATGTATCAGGCCATAGTGTTTCTGCCGTTGCTCGGTGCGGTGCTGGCGGCGATCATTTCCCTGGCCGGCGCCCGGGCGCGTTGCCCGGGGGAAAATCCGCCGCCGGGCGGCGAGGACGCGGCGCATGGCGGCTCCTCGCCAACCGAGCGGGAAACGGCGCTGTCGCAGGCGCATGAGCACGCGCCGGCGGCGGCCGGATCGCGTGCGGCCGAGCTCGCGACCACGACCTTCCTCATGGCGGCGATGATCCTGTCGTGGATCGCCTTCGTCGAGGTCGGTTTCGGCGGGCATGAGGTGCGGGTGCCGATCTTTCCCTGGATGATTGTCGGCGATCTGACGGTCGATTGGTCGCTCAGGATCGATACGTTGACGGCCGTGATGCTGGTCGTGGTCAACACGATTTCCGCGCTCGTGCATCTCTATTCGATCGGCTACATGGCCGAGGACCCTTACCGTCCGCGTTTCTTCGGCTACCTCTCGATGTTCACCTTCGCCATGCTGATGCTGGTGACGGCGGACAACCTGGTCCAGTTGTTTTTCGGCTGGGAGGGAGTCGGTCTCGCGAGCTATCTGCTGATCGGATTCTGGTATCACAAACCGGAAGCCAATGCGGCCGCGATCAAGGCTTTCGTGGTTAATCGCGTGGGCGATTTCGGCTTCGCGCTCGGCATCTTCGCCGTGTTCATGCTTGCGGGCGCGGTCGATTTCGACACCGTTTTCGCGCAGGCGCCGGCGCTCGCCGGCCGGAGCCTGCACTTCTTTTTCTGGGACATCGACGCGCTGACGCTGACCTGCCTGCTGCTGTTCATGGGTGCGATGGGCAAATCGGCGCAATTCCTGCTGCATACCTGGCTGCCGGACGCCATGGAAGGCCCGACGCCGGTCTCGGCGCTGATCCATGCCGCAACCATGGTGACCGCCGGTGTATTCATGGTCGCGCGGCTTTCGCCTTTGTTCGAGCTCGCCCCGCATGCGCAGGCCTTCGTGACCTTCATCGGCGCGACGACCGCTCTGTTCGCGGCGACCATCGGCCTGGTGCAGAACGACATCAAGCGCATCATCGCCTATTCGACCTGCTCCCAGCTCGGCTACATGTTCGTGGCCATGGGGCTCGGCGCCTATTCGGTCGGCATGTTTCATTTATTCACGCACGCATTTTTCAAGGCATTGTTGTTCCTTGGTTCGGGCTCGGTGATCATCGCCATGCATCACGAACAGGATATTCGCCACATGGGCGGCCTCAAGGACCGCCTGCCATTCACCTATATCGTGATGATCGTCGGCACGCTGGCGCTGACCGGATTCCCGCTCACGGCCGGCTATTTCTCCAAAGACGCCATCATCGAGGCGACCTATGTGGCGCATAATCCGATGGCGCTTTACGCCTCCGTTACGACGGTTTCCGCAGCCCTGCTGACCTCGTTCTATTCCTGGCGTTTGATCTTCAAGACGTTCCACGGCGAGCCGCATGACCGGGTGCATTGGCGAAATGCGCATGAAAGCCCCTTGGTCATGCTGATCCCGCTCGGCGCGCTCGCGCTCGGCTCGATCGTCGCCGGCCTGCCGTTCAAGGAGATCTTCGCCGGCCATGGGGTGGCGGCATTTTTCCGCGAATCCCTCACCGTCGCGAAGTCCAACCACGTGCTCGAGGATATGCACGGCGTGCCGCTCGCACTCGGACTTCTGCCGACGATCATGATGGTGATCGGATTCGCGATCGCCTGGCAGTTCTACGTTCGTCGCCCCGACATTCCGGTCGAGCTCGCGCGACAACACGAGGTTCTTTACCGCTTCCTGCTCAACAAGTGGTATTTCGACGAATTATACGAGGCGATCTTCGTGCGCCCGGCGAAACGACTGGGATATGCGCTGTGGAAAGGCGGCGACGGCTGGCTGATCGACGGCTTCGGCCCCGACGGCGTGTCGTCACGGGTGCTTGACGTGACGCGTAACGTCATCCGGCTGCAGACCGGTTATCTTTATCACTACGCCTTCGCGATGCTGATCGGCGCCGCGATCTTCATCACCTGGTTCATGTTCGCGGTGCGCTGATGACCTGGCCTATTCTTTCCGTCGTCACCTTTCTGCCGCTGGTCGGTGCGCTCTTCATCATGCTGGTGCGCGGCGACGCGCCTTTCGCCAGGGGCACGGCGCGGTGGGTGGCTCTGTGGACGACATTGGTCACCTTTGCGATATCGCTGGTGCTGGTCGCGCGTTTTGATCCGGCGTCGCCGGAATTCCAGTTTGTCGAAAAGCAGTCCTGGCTCGGCATCGCCAACTACCACATGGGCGTCGACGGCATTTCCCTGCCGTTCGTGATCCTCACGACGGGGCTGATGCCGATCTGCATTCTGGCGAGCTGGACGGCGATCCAGAACCGCGTGAAGGAATACATGATCGCGTTCCTGGTGCTCGAGACGCTCATGGTGGGCACGTTCTCGGCGCTCGACCTCGTGTTGTTCTATCTATTCTTCGAGGGCGGGCTGATTCCGATGTTCCTCATCATCGGCGTCTGGGGAGGACCGCGCCGCGTTTATGCGAGTTTCAAGTTTTTTCTTTATACGCTGCTCGGCTCCGTGCTGATGCTGCTTGCGATCATGGCCATGTATTGGAACGCCGGCACGACCGACATACCGGCCTTGCTGCGCCACGGTTTCCCCCTTGCGTTGCAGAAATGGGCCTGGTTCGCCTTCCTCGCCTCGTTCGCAGTCAAGCTGCCGATGTGGCCGGTGCATACCTGGCTTCCCGACGCCCATGTCGAAGCGCCGACCGCGGGTTCGGTCATTCTCGCCGCCATCCTGCTGAAAATGGGAGGCTACGGCTTCCTCCGCTTCTCCTTGCCGATGTTTCCGGTGGCGAGCCACGACTTCGCCCCGCTGATCTTCACGCTATCGGTGGTGGCGATCGTCTATACGTCGCTGGTCGCGCTGATGCAGGAGGACATGAAGAAGCTGATCGCCTATTCCTCCGTCGCCCATATGGGTTTCGTCACCATGGGCATCTTTGCCGCGACCACGCAGGGAGTGGCGGGCGGCATCTTCCAGATGATCTCGCACGGCATCGTCTCGGCGGCGCTGTTCCTTTGCGTCGGCGTCGTCTATGACCGCATGCATACGCGCGAGATCGCCTTCTACGGCGGCCTCGTCAACCGCATGCCGCTTTACGCGTTCGTCTTCATGGTATTCACTCTCGCCAATGTCGGGTTGCCCGGTACCTCGGGCTTCATAGGTGAATTCCTGTCGCTGATCGGCACGTTCCGAATCAATATTCCGGTCGCGACCCTCGCGACGCTCGGGGTCATTTTGTCGGCAGCTTACG
Source organism: Pseudolabrys sp. (assembly GCA_019689975.1). Lineage (GTDB taxonomy): Bacteria > Pseudomonadota > Alphaproteobacteria > Rhizobiales > Xanthobacteraceae > Pseudolabrys. Next base: position 8,396 of record JADGGK010000025.1, on the reverse strand, counting down.
CGCTCTGGCTCTACCGGAAGATCGTCTTCGGCGTGCTCAAGCCGACCGTCGCGGGAATCCGGGACATCGGCTGGCGGGAAGCGGTGATTTTCGCCCCGCTCGTGGCCTTGACGATCCTGATCGGTGTCGCGCCCAAGCCCGTGCTCGACATGTCGGCGGCCTCGGTCGCTCAGCTGCTCGACAGCTACGGCCGGGCGGTAAAGGCGGCGGCGGCTGAAGAGTCGGTTCGTGACCTTGCGCGGATCGACCAACCTGTGCGGCCTGTCCGATGACCGAGCTCGTGACGCCCGAGATCATGCAGCCGCTTCTTCCCGAGCTCGTGCTCGCGCTCGGGGCCTTGGCGATGCTGATGGTCGGCGTGGCCTGGCGCGATCGCCACGACGGCCTCGTCAATGTCCTCTGCGCTTTGGTGCTGGCCGCGGCCGCCGCCGCGGTATTGGCGATTCCGCCCGGCCGCCAGGCCTTGTTCGGCGGCAGTCTTGTCGTTGACGACTATGCGCGCTTCCTCAAGCTGCTCACGCTCTGCGGCTCGTTCGGCGCGTTGGTGATCTCGCTCGATTATCTCGCGCTCGCCCGCCAGCAGAAATTCGAATACGGGGCACTGTTTCTGCTGTCGACGCTCGGCATGTTGCTGCTGATATCGGCGAACGATCTGGTCGCGCTCTACCTGGGGCTCGAATTGATGAGCCTCTCGCTCTACGTGGTCGCCGCTTTCGAACGCGACAACGCGCGTTCGGCCGAGGCGGGGCTGAAATATTTCGTGCTCGGTGCGCTGTCTTCCGGCATGCTGCTCTACGGGGCATCGCTGATCTATGGTTTCACCGGTACGGTGTCATTTTCGCGCATTGCGGAAGCGACGCAGACGGGAGCCGGCATCGGACTCGTCTTCGGCCTGGTGTTCCTTTTCGTCGGGTTCTGCTTCAAGATTTCGGCGGTGCCGTTCCATATGTGGACGCCGGACGTCTATGAAGGTGCGCCGACGCCGGTGACGGCCTTCTTTGCCGCCGCGCCGAAAGTGGCCGCGATCGCCGTTTTCGTGCGCGCGGCGATGGCCGCATTTCCCGGCATCGGCCATGAATGGCAACAGATCGTGGTATTCGTTTCCATCGCGTCGATGGCGCTCGGCTCCTTCGCGGCTATCGGTCAGCGCAACATCAAGCGGCTGATGGCCTATTCGTCGATCGGTCACATGGGCTATGCGCTGGTCGGTTTGGCGGCGGGCACCTCCGAGGGCGTGCAGGGCGTGCTGATCTACATGGCGATTTATGTGGCGATGACGCTCGGGACGTTCGCGGTGATCCTGTCGATGCGTCGCGACGGACAGTGGATCGAAACCATATCCGACCTCGCCGGCCTCTCGCGCACGCAGCCGACAATGGCCTTCTTTCTCGGCGTGCTCTTGTTCTCGCTTGCCGGCATCCCGCCGCTTGCCGGGTTCTTCGCCAAGTTCTACGTATTCCTTGCCGCCATCAAGGCCGGTCTCTATCTTCTCGCCGTCATCGGCGTGCTGACCAGCGTGATCGGCGCCTACTACTATCTCGCCATCGTCAAGACCATGTATTTTGACGAGCCGGCCAAACGCTTCGAACCCATGCCCGGTCTTCTCCGCATCGTTCTCGGCGTCACCGGGCTGGTCAACATCCTGTTTTTTGCCTATCCCGCCCCGCTCGTCACGGCGGCGACGGCGGCGGCGAAATCGCTATTCTGAATGAACCGCGACGCCTCGGGCCTGGCGGAGGCCCGGCATATCGAATTCGACACCATCGGCTCGACCAATGCCGAGGCGCTGCGGCGTGCGCGGCTCGGCGAACGCGGTCCGCTCTGGATCACGGCGCGGCAGCAGAGCGCCGGACGCGGCCGTCACAATCGGCGATGGATTTCGCCGCCGGGAAATCTCTATGCAACGCTCCTGCTCACCGATCCTTCGCCTCCCGCCGTCGCGCCGCAGCTCGCTTTCGTCACCGGGCTTGCCTTGCACGACGCCCTTGCCGCCTGTGCCGCGGCGCTGAGACCGGCATTGGCGTTGAAATGGCCGAACGATGTGCTTCTGCAGGGTCGCAAGCTGGCCGGCATCCTGATCGAAAGCGAGACCACGCCGTTTTTCGCCGCGGCGATCGGGATCGGCGTCAATTGCGCGAGCCATCCGACCGATCTGCCGCAGCCGACCATCGATCTAGCCGCGGCGGGCGCACCGGTCGCGCCGGAAACCCTTCTTACCGCCCTGGGTGCCGCCATGGCGGCCCGTCTCGAACAGTGGAACCGCGGCCACGGCTTCGTGGCCATCCGCAACCAATGGCTCGAACGCGCGGCCGGCCTCCGCCAACCGATACGCGTGCGCTTGCCTGAGGGCGAGCTTTGCGGATGTTTCGAGGGCCTGGACCAGGCGGGCCGCCTGCTCCTCGGCCATTCCCGCGGCACGACGGCCATTGCGGCCGGCGACGTGTTCGTGTCGGAGCCCTGAGCATGGCCGGCTCCGCACCGGAGCTCGTGTTTGCGCCGCTCGGCGGCGTGGGCGAGATCGGCATGAATTTGTCGATCTACGGGCTCGGCAGCGAACGCCGCCGCCAATGGCTCGCGGTCGATTTCGGGGTCTCCTTCGCCGCGGAAGAGCAATTGCCGGGTGTGGATCTGATCCTGCCGGACGTGCGCTATCTGGAGGAGGAACGGCGCAATCTTGCCGGCATCGTGCTCACTCATGCGCATGAGGATCACTTCGGCGCGCTGGTCGATCTCTGGCCGCGCCTCAAGGTGCCGGTCTATGCCACGCCCTTTGCGGCCGCGCTTTTGAACGCCAAGTGCGAGAGCGAGCCGCTTGCACCGAAGATTCCCGTCAATGTTGTGGCCTGCGGCAGCCGCTTCGAGGTCGGTCCCTTCGACGTCGAGCTCGTCACCATGGCGCATTCGATCCCCGAATCGAACGCCCTCATCATTCGCACGCCGGCCGGCACCGTGCTCCATACCGGCGACTGGAAACTTGATGAGACGCCCATTCTCAAGGATCCGACCGACGAGGCCAAGCTGCGCGCGCTCGGCGAGGAAGGTTGCCTTGCGTTGGTCGGCGATTCAACCAATGCCGTGCGCGAGGGCCGTTCGCCGTCCGAGGCCGATGTGGCCCGCAGCATCGCGCAGCTCGTCAAGACCGCGCCGCGGCGGGTGGCGGTCACGACCTTCGCCTCCAACGTCGCCCGGTTGCGCGCCGTTGCGCAGGCCGCCGAGGCTGCCGGCCGGGAAGTGGTCGTCGTGGGCCGCGCCATGGAGCGCATCGTGGCGGTCGCACGCGAGACGGGCTATCTCGACGGCGTGCCGGAATTCCGCGGCGTCGAGGTCTACGGTTATCTGCCGCCGGACAAGGTCGTGGCGCTCTGCACGGGCAGCCAGGGCGAACCGCGCGCGGCGCTCGCACGCATCGCCGAGAACCAGCACCCTGACGTGACGCTGACGCCCGGCGACCGCGTGATCTTTGCCGCGCGCGCCATCCCCGGCAATGAAAAGGCGATCAGCCGCGTGCTCAACGGCTTGATCGAGCAGGGGGTGGAGGTCATCACCGACCGCACCCATCTCGTCCATGTCTCCGGCCACCCGCGGCGTGCGGAACTCGAATCGCTGATCCGCTGGACCAGACCGAGCATCCTGATTCCGGTTCACGGCGAGGCGCTGCATCTGCACGAACATGCTTTGCTTGCGCGCGATCTCAAGGTCAGGCACGTCATCCGTTGTCGCAACGGGGACCTGGTAAGGCTTTCCGGCGAGCCGCGGATCATCGACGAACTGCCCGCCGGGCGCCTCTACAAGGACGGCGATCTGATCCTCGAGGCCGACAGCCGCACCGTCGCCGATCGCCGCCGCCTGTCGTTTGCCGGTACCGTGTCGATCGCGCTCGCCATGACCGGAAAGGGGACGCTCGCGGCCGACCCTTCCGTTGATCTCGTCGGCATTCCGGAGCGCGATCGTGAGGGCGGCCCGATCGCGGAGGCCGTGTACCGGGCGATCATCGATGCCGTCGAGCAAATGCCGCGCGGACAGCGTCGCGATCCCGACAGCGTGGCCGAAACGGTCCGCCGCGCGGTGCGCGCGCTCATCGCCGAGCGCTGGGGCAAGAAGCCGATGTGCCACGTGCATGTTTTGGCGGTATGATGATCATGCCGGAGGAAGAAAGGAGACCGATGATCGGCCGCCTCAACCATGTGGCGATCGCCGTGCGCGAGATCGCCAAGGCTGCGCGCGTCTACAGGGAGATGCTCGGAGCCGACGTCTCCGCGGTTGTGCCGCAGCCGGAGCACGGCGTCTCGACGGTGTTCGTCACCCTGCCCAATACCAAGATCGAGCTGCTCGAACCCCTGGGCGAGGACTCGCCGATCGCGAAATTCCTCGACCGCAATCCGGATGGCGGCATCCATCACGTCTGTTACGAGGTCGACGACATCCGTGCCGCGCGCGACCGACTTCTGGCGCACGGCGCGCGCGTGCTCGGCGACGGCGAACCGAGGATCGGCGCTCATGGCAAGCCGGTGCTCTTTCTGCATCCCAAGGATTTCTGCGGCACGCTGGTCGAACTGGAACAGGCATGACGGCGTCACATGAGCCTTCCCCTTGTCCTCGCGATCTATTTTGTCCTCTGGTGGGTGGTGCTGTTCGCCGTGCTGCCGTGGGGCGTGCGCAGCCAGGACGAAAGCGGTGCCGTGGCACCGGGCACCGAACCGGGAGCGCCGGTGCGGCATCGCCTGGCGCTCAAGTTTCTATGCACCACGATCCTCGCCGCCGCCCTGCTGATCCTGTTCTATGGCGCCTATGCCCTGGGCCTGATCCCGATCGATCTTTTGGTGGCGATCTCCAACCCGCCGCACAGCTAAAAAAAGAGCAGGGCGCGAACCCTGCTCTTGAATAGAGCATCGTCCTGTCTCCGCAACGATTGTTATTCCGGAGCGGCAGCGACGCCAGGCGCGCCGAGGACGACTTTCCTCCCAGACTTGGACCGCAGGCGAGGGCGGGTTCAAGACCGGCGCCCTCTCTCGTACGGCCCGCTTACGCTAGCCCAGCCGAGGCGGCCTGTCATCACAATTCGTGTCCGCGGCCGAGGTCCCGGCTTGGGCGGCACCGGGGACCAAAAGGATGGATCACCGCCGCCGCACGGCCGCGCGCCTCCCGGTCGCGGGATCGCGAGAAGCGGCGCGGGGTCGAGCCTCGGCGTTGGTCGACGCGACAGCGAGGCCGGCGCAGCGGCGACGCGGGTCGATTAAGCCAAACTTCACGCTCGGCGGCTATGGTTAACCGCGTCTGAACAACCGCCGAGGGGGCTTGCATGTGTGGAATCGCCGTGGCCGTGGACTGGCCGGATGCCGAGTCGGTCGTCGGGCTGCTGCTTGCGGGCATCCTGCACCGCGGCGACGTGACCGACCCGGTCGTCGCCCCTCGTCCGCGGACCGCCATGGGAACCCGGCGGCTGCGAATCGTCGATGCCGAACGCGCGGTTCAACCGCAGTTCTCCTGCAACGGGCGACTGGCGATCTCGTTCAACGGCGAGATCTACAACTACCGGGCCTTGCGGGGCGAGCTGCGCGACCTGGGAATGACGTTCCGCACCGATTCCGACACCGAGGTGCTGGCCAACGCCCTCCAGGCCTGGGGTGCCCGGGCGCTCGAGCGCGTCATCGGCATGTATGCGTTCGTCGCGCTCGACGTGCAGACGGGAGAATTCCTCGCCGCGAGGGATCCGTTCGGCGTCAAGCCGCTCTACGTGATCCAGTCGCAGGTCGGATTCCTGTTCTGCTCGGAAATGAAGCCGCTGCTCGACACGGTCGAGGGCGCGCTGGTCATGCTGTTGCCGCCCGGCTATGCGCTGTCCCGCCGGAACTGCTGGCGCTTCAAGTCGCCCGTCTACCCGCGCGCCGATGCGGCGGTCGCGCACGACCCGCGCCGGCTCGACGCGCTGCTGCGCGAGGCGGTGCGGATCCGGCTGCCCTCCGATCTGCCGGTGGCCGCGCTGTTCAGCGGCGGCGTCGACAGCACGCTCATTGCCCATTATGCGCGGCAGTTCCGGCCCGAGATCCCCGGCTATTTCGTGGGCAGTGCCGAGGCGCCGGACTATCCCTATGCCGCCGAATATGCCGCGCGCACGGGTTTCGATCTGAGGCTCGTTCCGTTCGATCCCGAGGGGGAGGAAGCGTTCGCCGCCATCGATAAGGTCGTCGAAATCACCGAGTCCTTCGAGCCTAACCTGGTGCGCGGCGCCGTGTGCTCGCTCATGGCCGCCGAGCGGATGCATCGCGACGGCTACCGCGTGGCGCTGTGCGGGGAGGGCGCGGACGAGCTTTTCTGCGGTTATCCGCCGCTCGAGATCGCGTTCTGTGAAAACGAGGTGGAAGCGCGCTCGATCCGCGACGACTGCCTCGGATTGATGCACCGGGTGAGCCTGCAGCGGGTCGATCGCTGCTCCATGCGCCATCAGGTGGAAACGCGCGAGCCGTTCCTCGATCCCGCGGTGGTCAACTACGCGCTCGGTCTCAAAGCCGATGCGCTTGTCGACGCGCATTCGGGCCTGCCGCGCGGCAAGGTCGCGCTGCGCAGCCTCTATGATCTTCATCCCCGGCTGCCGCGCATGATCCGCGACCGGACGAAAGTGCCGTTCGGCGAGGGCGCGGGTCTTGCCGTGACGCCGTCCGATTCGGCGTGGAAACGCCGTTTCGACGCGCTCATTTCCGATGCGGAGCTGCGCGAGGGACAGAAGGAGTTCGCCGCCTTCGACATCCGCTCGAAGGAGGAGCTCTACTACCTGCGGCGGCTCGCGCGGGTCATGGACGTGACGCGCGTGCCGCATCTGACCGACCGGGCCTGGATCTCCTTCCCGGTCACTCCGAATCTCGAGAAGCTGAGCGCCTACGCGCATTTCAGCCTGTGACCGCCCCCGCGCGGGCTTGTCTTTTCGCCCGCAATCCGCTTTCACTCGGGCGCGGCGACACCAAGCGCGGAATCCCCATGCGTCTATCCCGCTATTTCCTGCCGATCCTGCGCGAGACTCCCAAGGAGGCGGAGGTCGTCTCGCACCGGCTGATGCTTCGTGCCGGCATGCTGCGGCAGGAGGCCGCCGGCATCTATGCCTTCCTGCCGCTCGGTTTCCGCGTGCTGCAGAAGATCTGTCGGATCGTACGCGAGGAGCAGGACCGGTCCGGTGCCATCGAACTGCTGATGCCGACCATCCAATCGGCCGATCTGTGGCGCGAGAGCGGACGCTATGACGCTTACGGCAAGGAGATGCTGCGCATCACCGATCGTCACGACCGGGAGATGCTCTACGGTCCGACCAACGAAGAGATGATCACCGAGATCTTCCGCGCCTATGTGAAGTCGTACAAGGACCTGCCGCTCAATCTCTATCACATCCAGTGGAAGTTCCGCGATGAGGTTCGCCCCCGCTTCGGGTTGATGCGCGGACGCGAATTCCTGATGAAGGATGCTTATTCATTCGATGTCGATCAGGCCGGCGCGCGCCACTCCTACAACAAGATGTTCGTCGCTTACTTGCGGACCTTCGCCCGCATGGGTCTCAAATCGATCCCGATGCGGGCGGAGTCGGGGCCGATCGGCGGCAATCTTTCCCACGAATTCATCATCCTCGCGAGCACCGGCGAATCGGAGGTGTTCTGTCACAAGGATTATCTCGACATGCCGGTGCCGCCGGCCGACGTGGATTTCGACGACGTGGCGGGTCTGCAGAGGATCGTCGACCAGTGGACGTCGCGATACGCGGCGACCGCCGACATGCACGACGTTGCCGCCTTCAACGACATCCCGCCGGACCAGCGCGTCTCGGCGCGCGGAATCGAGGTCGGACACATTTTCTATTTCGGCACCAAATATTCGGCTCCCATGAAGGCGACGGTCGCGACCCCCGACGGCCGCGAAGTGCCGGTACATTCCGGTTCGTACGGCATCGGACCGAGCCGCCTCGTCGCGGCGATCATCGAGGCCTCGCATGACGAATCCGGCATCATCTGGCCGGAGCCCGTGGCCCCGTTCAAGGTCATGATCCTCAATCTCAAGCGGGGAGACGCCGCGACCGACGGCGCATGCGAGCGCCTCTACCGCGACCTTTCCGCCCAAGGCGTCGAAACGCTCTACGATGATCGCGACGAGCGGCCGGGGGCCAAGTTCGCGACGGCCGACCTCATCGGGATCCCCTGGCAGGTGCTCGTGGGGCCGCGCGGCCTCGCCGAGGGCAAGGTGGAGGTCAAGCATCGCGCCAGCGGTCGCCGCGAGCCGATGAGCGTGGAGGCGGCCTTGGCGCTGCTCGCGCGGTAGCGCGCATAAGGGTGATATCGCCCGTCATGGCGCGCCGCGCCTTTGGCACGGCAGAGACTGGATTGCTTCGTCGCCGCTTGCGCGGCTCCTCGCAATGACGG